>JBDTNU010000232.1:0-6038 GCA_039933535.1 Caldimonas sp.
GTCAGGTTGATGTGCGCCATGTTGTTGTGGTCGCGCGCGTCCCACTGGCTGGTGAAGACGGGGCGATTCGACAAGGCCTGCAAGGTGACGGCAGTGATGAAGTGCTCCGCGGCCTCGGTCATCGCGACCTGGACGGTGGCGCCCGCCTTGACGAGCTCGCGAACCAGCTCGGCCGCCTTGTAGCAGGCGATGCCGCCGGACAGGCCGAGCACGATGTGCCGGCCGGCCAGCTCGATGGAGGAGCTCGTGGATTCTGGAGAAGTCACAGGGCCCGGATTATCGACGGCCCTGGCGGCCATCATTCGCCTCAGGTCTTGCGTGGCGCCGCCAGCAGCGGATCGAGCAGCTCCTTGGCGACGCTGCCGACCCAGTCGAGGTCGCCGAGCACTGTCGCGCTCGGCTGGCCGTTGCGGCCGATCAGCACGCTGCTGGGAAACACGCGCGGCGTCCACTCGGTGGCGGCATCGCCGTCGGCGTCGAGCAGGATCGTCGCCTTGAACGGCATGCGCTCGAGAAACTGCCGGATCAATTCGGCCGATTCACGGTAGTTGACGGCGCAGACGACGAGCCCCTGCGGCTTGAGCCTCGCCGCCATCGCCTGCAGCGACGGCATTTCGAGCCGGCACGGCTCGCACCAGGTAGCCCAGAAGTTGAGGACAACGACCTGGCCTGCGTGCGCACCCAAGGTCCAGCGCTTGCCATCGAGGTCGGACAAGTCGAGCTCGGGCACGGGCTTTGCCGTCGGCCAGGGACGAACGACGAAGGCGGCCTTTGCGGACGCCGGGAGAAGCAAAGGCGTTGCGACCGCAGCCGCCCCCAGCGCGATCGCCCGACGGCGCGTGACAGGAGCGGGAATCTGCGGTCTCGAGCTCATGCCATGCATTCTGGGCGATAGCGCGCTAAGGTGCAGGGCCCGCCCGCAATGAACCACGAGCCACGAACGAAGGAAAGGGTTGCGACGATGCCCACGCCGAAAGTGCCGCGTTTCCTCCAGACCGGGGTCGCCGATCCGCTTGCCGACCAGGCCGCAGCACGCGCTGCGCTGCTCGCGGCAACGCCGAGCATCGCGCCGAAATATTTCTACGACAAGCTCGGCTCGCATCTGTTCGAAGCGATCACCGAGCTGCCCGAGTACTACCCGACGCGGACCGAAGCGGCGATCTTCGCCGCGCACGCCACGGCAATGGCGCGAGGGGCCGGCTCGGGCATGGCGCTGATCGACCTCGGCGCCGGCAACTGTGCCAAGGCGGCGCGCCTGTTCCCGCTGCTCGAGCCCAAGCGTTACGTCGCCGTCGACATCTCGGTCGAGTTCCTGCGCGAGGCCTTGCGCCAGGTGCAACGTGAGCATCCCCAGGTCGAAGTCGCGGGCCTCGGCCAGGACTTCTCGGCGGTCCTCGACATTCCCGCCGAGTTCACTGCCGACCTGCGTCCGGTGTTCTTCTATCCCGGCTCGAGCATCGGCAATTTCGCGCCACCGGAGGCGCTCGCCTTCCTGCGCCGCATCCGCGCCCGCGCAGAAGGCGGCGGCCTGCTGATCGGCGTCGACCTGGTCAAGCCGAAGCCGCTGCTCGAAGCGGCATACGACGACGCGCTCGGCGTCACCGCGGCATTCAACCTCAACGCCTTGCGCCATCTCAATCGCTCGATCGGCAGCGATTTCGAGCCACGCCAGTGGCGCCATGTCGCGTACTTCAACGAGGCCGAGTCGCGCATCGAGATGCACCTCGAGGCGAGATCGGCGCTGGCCGTCAGCTGGCCGCGCGGCGAACGGCGCTTTGACGCGGGCGAACGCATCCACACCGAGAACTCCTGCAAATACACCGTCGAAGGGTTCAGCGCGATGCTGCGCGAGGCAGGCTTCGCCGCCCCGCGTCACTGGACCGATCCCTCGGGCTGGTTCGCGGTCTTCTGGGCGGCGGGAACCTGAGGCCTTTCTCGCCCTGATTCATCTCATGCATGGGCGACCGCGACGACACAAGGGCCGGCACGCTCGGCAAGATCCACATGCGCGAAGCCGGCATGCCTGAGCCAGCCGTGCAGTAGATGCGCAGGCCCGGATTCGGGCAGCGGCGCGAATCCGAAGTCGGTCTGATGCTCGAGGAAGAAAACGTGACCCCCGGGCCGAAGCACGCGGCCCGCCTCGCCGAGCAGCAGGTCGATGTCGACCTTGTGGCGCGTCACGCGGTAGAGGACGACGGCGTGGAATGCAGCGTCGTCGAACGGCAGCCAGGGATCGAGCGACACGGCCATTTCGGCGTCGAAGTTCGTTTTCAGTCGATACACGTCGCACGAGGCCGCAGCCTGCGCCAGCACCTGGCGATCAATGGCCTCGATCGAGACCACCAGCAGATGGTCGCCCGCGAGCGTGGAGTGACCGCGCAGGCAGGCGACGACTTCAGCGCCCGCGTCGAGGGCGGCCTGGGGCGTGGGTGGGGCGGGGTCGTCGTGGTCCATGCGCGCGCAGCATCGATCCGACAGCGTAGCAGTCAATAGGTGGGACCTGTCCCATATTTGTCCCAATGGTTGCATGTGGGACGTTTGAGGGCTACCGTGCCGCCGTGGACATCTCCCGAGCCCTGCGCGCGAGCGCTGCCGCGCCGCCGGCGAGCCAGCGCCGGCGTGCCGAGAACGACGGTCTGTTGCAGCAGATCGCGGCCTTCTGTCGCAGCGCGGGCATGGCTGAGTCGACCTTCGGTCGACGCGCCGTCAACGACGGCAAGTTCGTCGCGCGGCTTCGCTTCGGTGGCAAGGTCACCACGCACACCGTCGACCGCGTTCACCTTTTCATCACTCATCACGGTAGCGCGATGGCACCCGGCGCGACTCCCGTCGCGCCACTCGGCCCGCCCCTGCCCGGTTCGGTCGGCGTCGGCAGCACGTCCGCCGTAGACACCCCCGTCAAGCCGAGCTTTCGCTTCTACGACAACCGGCAGAAATATCTGCTGTTCGTCAACACCTGCGCCGAAAAATGGGTGGTCGCGCAACGCATCGAGCTCGAGCTGGCGCTGATCCGGCCGCATCCGCCGGCGATGCGCGTGTTCGATGCCGGCGTCGGCGACGGAACCGTCCTCGCGCGCGTGCTGCGCAGCATGCACGACCGGATGCCGACGGTGCCCTTCTACGTCGTCGGCAAGGAGATCAGCCTCGAGGACGTTCGGCTCGCGCTCGAGAAGATGCCGGACCGCTTCTGCGAGCACCCCGCGACGGTGCTCGTGATGACCAACATGTACTACTCCGAAGCCCCCTGGCTGCGACCGAAATCGCTGGCCGGCGCGAGCGGGCTCGAGTGGCACGAGGTGGCGCTCAAGGGCAGCACGGCCGGTCAGTTCGATCGCCAGATCACCGAGCTGCAGCCGATGCTGGCCGAGAAGTGGACGGCCCGGACCAGCCCGACCAGCGGCGGCCTGGCCTACGACCGCCCCGTCGTGCTCGTGATCTATCGGGAAGACCACAAGCTGCTGCTCGATGCCGTGCGACCCCGGCAGGGCGCTGTGCGCGCCGACTTCGACCTGGTCATCGCGTCGCAACCGTACCGGGCGCGCGCGACGGTGGAGTTCAAGGCCGCGAAGGTGATCGCGCCGCTGGCCCGCGCGCTCGGGCCTGGCGGCAGGCTGGTCGGCTTTCATTCCTACGGCCACGACGCAGGACTCGAAATCATCCAGCGGGTCTGGCCGCAGGAGAGTCCGTTCGGCACCGATCGCCATCAGTTGCTGAAGGCCACCAAACTCGCGCTCGGCGCCGACGCACGCGGCCTGAACTTCAATACCTACTCCGACAAGCGATCGATCTACTCCTACCAGATGCACACGCTGCCTTCGGAAATCTCCTCGTCCTCGATCGGCACCTCGACGCTGATGGCGGCCTGGAATGCCGCGGTGTACGTGGCGCAGATCGACGACGATCGACTCGCCGGGGTGATGGGCAACCCGCGCTACCTCGAGGCCACGCGCGACGTGCTGCAAAAGCACGGCAAGCTGTGGTTCCTCAACGAGTCGTTCGTGATCTGGCGCAACCGGTCCGAGCGTTGAACGCCGAGATCGACCGGGACGCGTTGTCCCGGGAAATCGTCCGGCTCATGCGCGACTACAGCATCGAGCAAACGCCTGCCGAGTTGTTGCGGCGGGCCGCCTTGCCAGCGGAATTGCCGGCCGGCAGCCGCGTCTTCCTGACCTGGGTCGCGGGCAGTCCGTTCGATCAGATGCGTCGCGCCGCGGTCCGGCTGCGTGAGCTCGGGATGACGCCCGTGCCGCACCTCGCAGCACGGGCGATCGCCGACACGGCAACGCTCGACCGGATGCTGACCGATCTTGCGCGCGATGCAAGCGTCGACCACGCCCTGCTGATCGCGGGCTCGCAACGAACACTGGCGGGACGTTTCGACAGCGCGCTGGCAGCCTTGACCACCGGCCGGTTCGAGCAGCACGGCTGGCGCGCGCTCGGGATGGCCGCGCACCCCGAAGGCAGCCCCGACATCGAAGCTTCAGCACTGGCCTCGGCCCTGCGCGAGAAGAACGCCTACGACCGCGCGACGACGATGAAGCTTCACCTGGTGACCCAATTCTCTTTTGCCGGCGCGCCAGTCGTGGCCTGGGAGCGTCGCGTGCGTGGCGACGGCAATGGCCTGCCCGTTCACGTCGGCGTGGCCGGCCTGGCCTCGCTTGCGACCCTGCTGCGCTACGCCCGCGTTTGTGGTGTCGGCGCCTCCATCGCAGCGCTCGGCCGACAGGCCGGCCGCGTGCTCAAGCTCGCGTCGGCGGTGCTGCCGGGCGAGATCGTCGTCGCGGTCGCGCAAGCGCGTCTCGCCGACCCGGACTCGTGCTTCCGGAGCGTGCACTTCTTTCCGTTCGGCAGCCTCGATGCGACAGTCGCCTGGGCCAGCACCGTGGCGCGCGGCGACTTCAGGCTGAGCGACGACGGCACCGACCTCGCAGTCTGATCTGGCTCAGCGCTCGGCCAGGAACTTGAACATGCGCGCCTGCGACGCGCGCCATGCCGATGCGTTGCCGCCGACGTGAACACCCTGGCCGGGGTTGACGCCGTTCGGCACGTCCTTGCGCACGCGAACCGGCGCTTCGCTGTCGAAGCCGTGATACGCGCCGGCATAGGCTTCGATCTCGGGCCGCGGCCCGCTCGCCGCGCGCGCCAGCGCGCGACACGGGCCCGGCGGGGTCCAGTCGTCGGACTGGCCGACCAGCATCAGCAGCGGCGCCGCGGCCTCGTAGCCGCGCTTCAGGTCGGCTTCGCAGCCGGGATAGAACGCGATGGCGAACGCCGGCTGGACCTGCGCCGCGGCAACGTCGCGATGGCGCAGGTTGCTCGCGGCCAGCACGGTGCTTGCGCCATTCGACCAGCCGACCAGGCCGATCTTCCTCACGTCGACGTCGGCGCGCTCGGCAAGGTAGGCCACGGCGCCGAGCGCATCGAGGCGACGATTTGACTGCGTGACGCGACGCCTGCCGATGCGTTGCGTACAAAGCTCGGTCTCGTAGCGCGGTGTCAATGAATCGACGATCAGCGCGTGGTAGCCGGCGCGATTGAAGAGCGTCGCGTATTCGCGCATCCGACGGGTCAGTTGGCCACGCCGATCGAAGGCGCCGCCGCAGCCGTGAAAGAGCACGACCGCGGGTGCCGGCGAAGTGGCGGCAGGAAACCACAGTCCGGTCAGCATCACCGGCGCGTTCGCCGCGCCGTCGAGACTGGGGAACGACACGCGCTCTTGCGCCAACGCGCCGGCGCTTGCCGTGAGCAAGACGCACGCGAGCGCCATCCGACGCGCAAACCTCATCTCAACCCGCCTCGCCGGTACCTGTCGCGCGCGGGGGAATCGTCGGTGGCGCCGGGTGGATGCGCGCCATGGAGAAGGCGTCCACGTATTGGCCATCGCGCATCGCGTAGCCGCGACAGCGGCCTTCGATCTCGAAGCCGAACTTGCGATAGAGCGCGATCGCGCGCTCGTTGTCGATGTAGACGGTGAGCTCGATGCGCAGCACGCCCATCCAGCGGTCGGCGTAGTCGCACATCGCCTGCATCAGCGCCGC
>JBDTNU010000233.1:0-6030 GCA_039933535.1 Caldimonas sp.
TCGCCCGGTCGACGCGCTTGGCGATCAGCTTGCCGGTGCGCAGGTCGATCAGCACGAGGCAAACGCGGAACGCGTCGGCGTTCTCGTTCTTCACGCTCTTCGTGTTGATCGCGGTCAGGGTGCCGATCAGCAACAGCGGCCGGTTCATCAGACTGGCCCGCGACAGCTGCCTGACATTCCACTGCGGAGCGCGCGTCTTGATGAGCGCCGTCAACTGCTGACCCATCTGCACCGTGCCGGTCGTCTGCTGGCCGGTGCTGGCGTCGATCAGCGGATCGATGATGAGCTCGCGCGGCCCGCTGCCGATGCTCGTCTGCGCGTCCTGCAGCAACTGTTCGCCGGCCCGCGCGACGGTGTCGGCCAATGGCGCCGGCGCTGCCGGTGGCGAGGCGGGCGAGGGGGATGGCGATGGCACCCTTGGCGGCGCGGCGGGCGCGGGCGTTGCCCTGGAATCGCCGGTGCCGCCACCTGTCGGCATCGCGCAGCCTGCCGCGAGCAGGGCCGCGACAGCGAACAGCGCGCCGAGTCGTGCGCAACGATGAGTCTTCATGGCGTTCGCAGCGCATGCGCTGGTTGAGCTCGAGGCGGCGGACTGTAGCGCCGTTCGCCCGCCTTTTCGTACGTGTCCGTAACCGAACACCGTGCGAAATACGCACGGGATTGCCCGCTACCGACAGACGCGCGAGGCGCTGTCCGACGCGGACTCTTCCTACCATGTGCGGAAATCGTTTCTCACCATGATCGCCCTTGTCGCACCCGACTCGCCGCACGCTTCGCACGCGTTGAGCGGCGTGCTGCGCGCCAAGGGTTTCGAGATCGACGACTTCGAGCTCGAGGACGATGCAGCGCCCGGTTTGTCGGACCTGTTCGGCGTCCGGGGCGGCCTGTTGCGCGTGCGCTGTTGCTCCACCGGCGAAGAACGCATGTATCACACGGGACTGGGCTCGGCCTGGCTCGGCGCGTTCCTGATGGACCTGGGCGGCGGCCACTTCTCCCGCGCGGTGCGCGGTGCGGGAACGGTTCCGGCCTGATCGCGGCCGACTCGGCCAAAAGTCCTACGCGCCGGTCTTGCGACGGCCGACAGACCGGAAAAGTAGACCCTGAGAAAGTCTGTTGCATCGGCTTTCACCTGTAGCAAACAAGGTGTCGGGCGAGCGATCAGCAACCGTTCACAGTGAGGACTTTCATGAACAAGGATCAAGTCAAGGGCCGCGTCGAAGAGGCCAAGGGTAAAGTCAAGGAAACCACCGGCAAGGTGGTCGGCAATCGCGATCTCGAAGCCGAGGGCACGCTCGACAAGGCCGCGGGCAAGGCGCAAGCCGGCTACGGCGACGCCAAGGAAAAGGTCAAGGACGCCATCGACAAGATCTGACGAAGGCGCACAGGTCGAGCTCTCGCCGAAACGACGCGAGCTCGTCACAGCGGCAGTGTCGGCGTCAGCCGCACTGCCGCTTTCCTTTGCGCGCCTCAGCGCCAGGTCGAGCGCACACGTGCGGCGAGATCGACCGTGACGGCCTGCGTCTCGGCCTGCGGCCCCCGAGGGGAAGTGGCCATGCCTCCCGGCGTCAGGTGCACGAAGCGATCGCGAATCGATTCCGGCAGAAACCTGCTGATGGCGGCATAGACGTGCCGATCGCCGTAGGCGGCTTGCTGCGTGACGTAGAAGCGCTGCGGCACCAGCAGATGCAGATGATGGCGTGCCCGCGTCATCGCGACATAGAGCAGGCGCCGCTCTTCCTCGATCTCGGCGCTGTTGCCGGTGGCCATGTCCGAGGGGACGCAGCCATCGACGACGTTGAGCACCGAGACGGCGCTCCATTCCTGGCCCTTGGCCGAGTGGATGGTCGAAAGAATGAGGTAGTCCTCGTCGTGGCCGCCCGGCCCGGACTCGTCGCTCGTCGCCGCCGGCGGGTCGAGCGCGAGCTCGGTGAGGAATCGCTCCCGCGACGGATAGCCGGCCGCGAGCTGCACCAGGTGGGCGACGTCGGCGGCACGGGGCGCGGCGTCGTCGTGCAGTCGGTCGAGCTGGGGTCGGTACCAGCGCTCGACGGCAGCGATCTCTTCCGGCCAAGCCGAGCCAGGCCGGCGCAACGCGCCGAACACGGCGGCGAACTCGTGCCATGACGCTGCCGTGGCCGCTGACGGCGTGAAGCCGAGCAGCGCTGCGCCGGGATCGGTGGCGCCGGTCATGAGCGCCATCAATCGCGCCGCGCTGGCCGGGCCGATGCCGGGCACGAGCTGAAGTGCACGCAGGCCGGCCCGCTCGCCGCGCGGGTTGGCGGCGAAGCGAAGCACCGCGAGAACGTCCTTCACGTGCGCGGCGTCGAGGAACCTGAGGCCACCGTACTTGACGAACGGGATGTTTCGCCGCGCCAGCTCGAGCTCCAGTGCGGCGCTGTGCTGCGCGGCGCGAAACAGCACGGCCTGGTTCTTCAGCAGGATCCCGGTCTCGCGCAACTGCAGAACGCGATCGGCCACCCAGGCGGCCTGCTCGCTTTCGCCCGCGACCCAGACGATGGCCGGCGGTTCGATCACTGGCGTGTCGCTCCACAAGGACTTGGCGTGACGCTCGGCGGCCAACGCGATCACGGCGTTCGACGCGGCGAGCAAGGCCCGCGTCGAACGATAGTTGCGCTCGAGCGTGACGACTGCGGCGGGTGGCGTGAAACGGCCGGCGAAATCGAGGATGTTGCGCACCTCGGCGGCGCGAAACGAGTAGATCGCCTGGGCATCGTCGCCGACCACCGTGAGGCCGCGCCCGTCGGGCCGGAGGCCGAACAGGATCTCGGCCTGCAGGCGGTTGGTGTCCTGGTATTCGTCGACCAGGATGTGGTCGAAGCGCGTCGTCATCGCGGCCGCGATCGCGGGCTCGGCAAGCGCCGCGGCCCACCAGACCAGCAGGTCGTCGAAATCCAGGACGCGCTGTGCCTGCTTCTCCGCGGCATAGGCGGCGAAAAGGCTTCTCAGTTCGTCGTGCCATTCGGCACACCACGGCCAGTGGGTCGCGAGCACGTCGGCCAGGGCAGCGCGTGAATTGACGACGCGCGAATAGATCGCCACGCAGGTCGACTTCTGCGGGAAACGCTTGCGCGTGGCCGCCAGCCCGAGACGCTGGCGCAACACGTGAAGCAGGTCTTCGGACTCGCCGCGGTCGTCTACCGTGAACGCGGCGTCGAGCCCGAGTTGCCCGGCATGGGCGCGCAGCAGGCGCGCGCCGATCGCGTGGAAGGTGCCGCACCACGGCAGCCGCGGCGCGCCGCGCAGTGGCGCGAGGCCGAGCGCCTCGTGCAGCACCTGGCCGACGCGCCGCTCCATCTCGGCGGCAGCGCGGCGCGAGAAGGTCAGCATCAGGATGCGCGACGGGTCGGCGCCGGCCAGCACGAGCCGGGCGACGCGCGCCGCCAGCGTCAGCGTCTTGCCCGAGCCGGCCCCGGCGATGACGAGCAGAGGCCCGTGATGCCCGGGCCCGCCCGCTTCCATGCCGTGCTCGACAGCGCGACGCTGCGCCTCGTTCAGGCTGCGGAAAGTCGCGGCGGACAGCCCTGGCGGTGCCACGGGAGCGAAGACTGACATGGAGGGCGGCGCCGGGTCGTTGCAGTGCCGTGGACTGTAGTTCCATCCAGCCCTCCACGCGAATCGAAGGCGTGCGATCGGCCCTCGATCCACGCTTCATTTCAGTGCCGCTCTGCCGAAGACCTCTCATGCCCCGCGTTTCAAGACCGGGTCGGGCACGTTCGCCCGCGCCCCTGCCATGACGACCGATTCGGTCATCGCCGCCTTCGAGCCGAGCGTCCTGGGCGAATCGCGGGAGCGGGTCGCGCCGGCACGGACGCGCCCTC
Source organism: Caldimonas sp. (assembly GCA_039933535.1). Taxonomy (GTDB): domain Bacteria; phylum Pseudomonadota; class Gammaproteobacteria; order Burkholderiales; family Burkholderiaceae_C; genus Schlegelella_A. Next base: position 3,840 of record JBDTNU010000233.1, read on the forward strand.
CGTTCGGGCATCACTTCCTCAGCGAGTGGCTTGCCCTGTTCGCGGCGCTGGTCCTCGTCGGCGGGATCATCGGCTACGCGCTGGCCAGGACGCACGTCGCCGCCGACACCACCGAGCGCGACCGCCTGCAGGTGCAGGCGCGGGTCGTCGACGAGAACGTCGGCCAGCAGCTCGACGGCATCAATCGCGCGCTGGTCAGCGTGCGCGAAGAGTTCCTCCGCACGCCCGTCTACAGCGTGTCGTCGCTGCTCTCGCCGCGCCTGAAGGCGCTGAGCGACGCGATTCCCGGCGTGCGCTCGATGGTTCTCATCGATGCCGACGGCACGGTGGCCGCAACCAGCGTCGACGCCCTGCTCGGCCGCGACTTCAGCGACCGCGACTATTTCCGCACGCCCCAGGCGGATCACGACCCCGCGATCCTGTACGCCGCTTCGCCGTACAAGACGACGCTCGGCAACTACACGATCATGTTCTCCAAGGCGATCGTCGCTCCGAACGGCAGCTTCGCCGGCACCGTCATCGCGGCGCTCGAGCCCGAGTACTTCGAAGTCCTGATGCGCTCGGTGCTGTACGCGCCCGACATGTGGGTCTCGCTCGGACACAGCGACGGCAAGGTGTTCGTGACGATGCCGCGCGACACGGCGCGGATCGAGGCCGACTGGCGGCCAGCCGGTGCCGATGTGCCGGCCAAGCCGAACGATTGGCCCCGTTCGCCCATCCTGCTCGGCAGCATCGCCGGCTCGAGCGAATCACGGATGACGGCGATGCGCAACGTCATACCGCCCGATCTGCACATCGACAAGCCGCTCGTCATCACCGTCAGCCGCGCCATGCCCGAAGTCTTTCGCGCCTGGCGGCAGCAGGCGCTCGAATACTCGATCTTCTTCGCCATCCTGTGCGCGGCCGGGACCTTCGGTCTGCAGCGCGGCCAATGGCGCCGCAAGGCGTTCGCGCGGCTCGCCGCAAGGGCGGCGCGCGAGCGCCATCAGAGCGCCGAGCAGCTCGAACTGGCGCTGCAGGGCGCCGACCTCGGCCTGTGGGACTGGGATCTGCGCGGCGATCGCTTCAAGCACAACGAAGTGACGCGCCAGCAGCTCGGCTACGCACCGGGCGAGATCGGCGAGTTCGGCGGCGAGTGGCACAGCATCATTCATGCGGTCGACCGCGAGCGCATGGTCTCGGCCGTGGAAGCGCACTTCCGCGGCGAGACCCCGGCTTACGAATGCGAGTTCCGGGTCCGCCACAAGAACGGCCACTGGGTCTGGCTGTTGAGCCGGGGCAAGGTGGTCGAGCGCGACGAATTCGGCACCGCAGTGCGAATGGCCGGCACCCACATGGACCTGACCCGGCGCAAGGCTGTCGAATCGCAGATCGAGAAGTCGACCGAGATGCTCAAGCGCACCGGCGAGCTGGCCCACATCGGCGGCTGGGAGCTCGATCTCGCGAGCTTGCGCGTCGACTGGACCGAGCAGGTCTTCCGTATCCACGAGCTCGAGCCCGGCGCCATGCCGAGCCTCGAGAAGGCGATCGATTTCTACGCGCCGGAAGCGCGGCCGCAGATTCGCGCTGCGATCGAAGCCGGTGCCGCGCACGGCACGCCGTGGGACCTGGAGTTGCCCTTCGTCACCGCCAGGGGCAACCCGCGCTGGGTCCGCGCGCAGGGCATCGCCGTGATGGAGGACGGCACGCCGATACGTCTGCTCGGCGCGTTCCAGGACATCACCGAGAAGAAGACGATCGCGCTCGAGATGCATCGCCTCAACGAGCAGCTGACGCGCCTGTCGACCACCGACGCGCTGACCGAAGTGGGCAACCGGCGATTGTTCGACCAGACGCTGACGATCGAGTGGGCGCGCGCGGCGCGGCGCGGCGCACCGGTCGCCCTCCTGATGATCGACATCGACCACTTCAAGGAATACAACGACCACTACGGCCATCCCGCGGGCGACATCTGCCTGCGCCAGGTGGCGCGGATGGTCGGACAGGCGACGCGGCGCGGCGGCGAGCTGGTGGCACGCTACGGCGGCGAGGAGTTCGTGCTGCTGCTGCCCGGCGCCAGCCTCGACGAGGCGCGCCACGCTGCCGAGCGCTGCGTCCAAATCGTGGGCGACGCGAAGATCGAGCACCGCGCCTCGGCCACCTCGGCATGGCTGACGATCAGCATCGGCGTGGCCAGCCAGGTTGCCGCTGC
>JBDTNU010000234.1:0-6010 GCA_039933535.1 Caldimonas sp.
CGCGTCGTCGCATGATCGCCGCTCTGCTTTGGTAGGCCGTGTTGGGATCGAACCACCTATGACGAAGGTCATAAGGGTGGCGAAGTTGCTGCGAAAGTTACTGCGCCACGCTCTTCAGCAGTCGATGCCATCGTCCGACTGAGCCCAAGATTCCGACCTCGTCCCGAAAACACCGGGGGCGCCGGGGGCACCGGGGGCAAAACGACGAAAACGGCGCCAATGCTAGCTTTGCGCGCCCCCGGTCCGGCCGGCCAAGCGCCCCCGGTCCCGGTTTCAGTGGGGGCGCTTCTCCAGCTCGCAACGCGAAGAACCGGGGGGGGGCAACCCGAGCGGGGATCTACCCTACAGAGCGAACACGCTAGACGTCGTCACCCGAGAACACGCTAGGCAGCAGGTGATAGCACCACACCTTGTCCATTCCTGGCAGGCGTTGCTTCTTCTGCAAACGATCTGGATCATGCGCAAGGTGGCCGCGGTTTCGAAGAAGCGCCGCGACCGCGTCGGGCTCGAAGCCTTTGCACACCTCGCGCTTGAAAACCTCTGTCAATACGAAGTACTCGCAGCGCGACTCTTCAGCGTCGGCCGCCGTCATCTGCTGGCCGTACTCGCGCATGTAGTCACTGTTGTTTCGTACCGGCTTGCCGTCTCCGTCGACCAGGCGGCGGAAGCCGGCTCGCAGCGGCGTGTTTGGCTTGTGGTCTTCGAGAGCGCGATGGAACCAACCGAATCGGAGCTCGCCGTTCAGCTCGAGGAAGTGCCGCACCTGGCGCAGCATCGCCACGTTCTCGCCGTTGTCCATGTGGCCACGAGAGCCGAGCCAGGCAGCGAAGCATTTGCGAACGCCTCGCATGGCCTCGCCTTCTGGCCATCCGGTGACGCCTGCCTGCGTGGCCAAGTCGCCGGCGGCCGCAACGAGAGCGAAGCGCGTTCCGGCTCTTCGCACCTGCTCCGATGCCGCGACTGGCACGAGCTCGTTGCGGAATCGGTCGACGAGGACCTGCAGGCGTGCCGGAAGTAGGTGATGGTTCTCGCATGCCCATTCGAGCCAGGCGAAGCCCGCCGTGCCGTACTGCCGCCCGGCCTCGGCGACGATGGCGTCGGATATCTCGGCCGCAGTGTCGAACTCGTGCAGCTGCTCTATGCCGCCCATGCCGGCGCCGGCGTCGAGCGGCACGTCGAGCATGCGGACCTCCTGGCCAGCGCGCGATCGCTTGCCGGCCTCGGCCATCTGGTCGGCCATGGAAGTCTCGCCTGTCGACAGGAACAGCGTCAGCCAGGTCCGCTTGCGGCGCGCCAGGCCGCTGCGCGTGGAGCGCCCTTTCTCCTGGCCATTGGCCAGCATGTAGGCCGACTCGCCGAGCACCCGTGCATCCATCTGGCCGATCTCGTCGAGGATCAGCAGCCCATCGCAGTGCTGGACGGCCGTCGCCTCGAGCGCGTTGTCGGTGGTGCGCCATCGCTGCATGTACGCGGGCGACCCCCACACGCTCGCTGCAACGCGCAGGCCGGTCGTTTTGCCGATGCTCGAGATCCCGCGGAAGTGAAATCCACCGCCCTCGACGTTGGCGGGCCGCAGCATCGGGCCCGCGAAGGCGCAGCACACGGCGAACACTAGGCGCGAATTGCCCACGCATAGCGCGGCGACGTCGCGCTGCCAGGCCTGCAACTCGCCGCGCCTGCGAAACGTGTTCTCCATTCCCGTCTCGCTCTGAAAGACGAACCGCTTCGATCCCTCGCCGCCGCCGATAGAGCCGCTCGGCAGCACGTAGGTTGATCCGTGCCAGCCGACCCGGTCGGTGCACGTCACTCGGTCGGCCGGGTTGCGCGTGTCGACGTACCTGGCGATCAGCGCACGCGAGGCGGGCCCGGTCGCCATGCGCAGACCCATGTCGCGCAGCCTGCCTGCCCATTCGGTGCCGTCGCCGCTCAGCATCGCCGCAGGCATCGCCCACTGCTTGGCATTGCCATCCGGATCTGCGAACTCGAGCAGGTAGCCCCAGCCGTTCGCGTCGTCGCCGCGCGTCCGCGCAGACACCTCGAGCGGTGTGCACAGCCACATGGGCTTCTTTCGATTCCCCTCGACGTCGCGAGCGGTGTGCCACACCCCGCGCGCGTCGACGTGAAATGGATCCCAATCGGGCGGCGGCTCATCGCTTGGCGGCGTGCTGGCGCCGCCCCGGTCGGGAGGTTGGCCCTGGCCCCCGTCGCCACCGCCGATCGCGCCGCTATCGCACGATTTGGCCGCCGGACGAGGCTGATCGAGCAGCTGCTGCGCCGCCGCTTCCACCGTGCGGCGCACGGCGTCGACTCCGACGGCGATCGCCAAGTCGTTGAAGTCGGTTCCGCCGGCGGCGCCGAACCCCTCGGGTAGCAAGACCGCAGCGACACCGCCGGCCGCGCGGACGGCACGGGCAGCCTGCTCGGCCTTGTGCTTGCCCGTGTTGCGACCTGTCGCTGCTTCGGTGACCTGGTCGTTGTCAGCGCACACGAGCACGCGCGCCGCCGGCGCCGCCGTGCCGAGCTCCTTGGCCACATGCACGAGATTGCCAGCATCGAAGGCGACCACGACGGTTCGCATCGTTGCCTCGTGAAGTGTGGCCGCGGTCGCATAGCCTTCGGCCAGCAGCACGAGCTCGAGCTCGGGCCCGAGTGCGGGCCCGCACACGTGAAACAGGCCGGTCTTCCGGCCGCCAAACATGAACTTCTTGTCGCTGCCGTCGACGGGCTTCTCCGCGGAGATCCGCTGCACGTTCTGCAGCTCGCCGGCCGCGTTGAGCATCGGCACGACGAGCAGGCCGTCGCGGCCGAAGCGCACGCCGTGCGCGCCAACCCGCTTGCGCTCGAGATAAGGGCTGCTGCCTTTCTCGCTGCAGTCAGCCCACAACCGCCGCGCCTCCTTGGCGGCCTTGTCCGCGCGCTCGCGGTACCGGGCGGCCTCGGTCTCTTGCTCCGCCTTGCGCTTCGCCGCCAGGCGCTGCTGCTCGGCCTGCGCCGCGGCGATCGCCACGGGATCGGCGGGCCCGCTGGCCCGCTCGGGAAACTTGAATCCGTGATCCTTGGCCAAGCCGAACAGCGTGCCGATCTTCACCCGACCGCCTGGCTTGAAGCTGCGCCAGGCGTCTCGCGCATCGGGGAGTTTGTAGCTCTCCGATGCGGCACTCCACTCCGACCAAAGATCGAACGCCGAGTCGCCGAGCTCCGACTTGATCGCCATGCCGACACGGACCCACGTGTCGCGGTCGACGTCGGGCGGGATGTACGACAGCGCCTCGGAGACCAGCTCTGGCGTCACTTGGCGATCGCCGACGCTCACCTGCCGCGGCCCTGCGTCTGGACGATCTCTTGCTCGTAGAGCTCACGCAAGACTATTTCGCCGGCCAGGTCGGGATCGCGAGCACCGAGAATTGCCGCGGCGCGCCGAATGCGCCATGGGCCGTCCCCTCTGCTGCGCGATACGACGTCAGCCGCGAACGAGCGAAGGTCATGTGCACCGCGGTCCGATATCAGCCCGCCGAGCCGCTCCCTTGCTTGGTTTCGGCGCCTGAGGAATAGCCGGCGGGCGTCGACCACTGCATTCACGCGGGCGGGGCTCACAGTAGGCCTCGCTCCGCGAAGCTCACAACCTCTTGAGCACCCACCACCAAGTGATCGAGCACGCGCACGTCGACGGTGGCCAATGCCGTCTTGAGCGTCGCCGTCAAGTAACGGTCGGCGCTACTCGGCTCGGCGAAACCTGAGGGATGGTTGTGCGCGAAGAGCACAGCGGCGGCACCGTACCTCAACGCGCCGCGGACTATCTCGCGTGGATAGACGGACGTTTGCGTCAGCGTCCCGCGCGCTGCCAGGTCCCAGGCAATGAACCTCGACTGCGCATCGATGTACATCACGGCGAAGCATTCGACGTCAAGGCCCGCGAGCTGCAGCCGGACGTAGTCCCTGGCCAAACGAGGCGAGTCGCAGATCTCGCCCGGCTTTCGCAGGAGTGTCTCGAGGATCGCGAGTGCGGCATCGATGACGGCCAGATCGCACGCCGGCAGCGCGTCCCTGCCGGTCGGCGGCAGTGAAAGCGGCTCCGTCAACGGAGGTGCGACGGGGGGCGAGAACTTGGGTGATCTGCGCCGGCGCGCGGGTGCGGACGTCTGAACGGCGCGCGAGGGCGCGAGTGGCGTGGACATGGTCTTTGCTCCTTGGTGAGACTTCAAACCATCCCCCAGCGTTTTCACGCGCAGGAGGATGGACGGGGTGTTGAAAACCGTACCAAGCCGGCCCCCAGCCTTGCGGACTAGGGCACCCCGCCCACCCAAAACGAAACGAGTGGACGCAACAAAGCCGCACTGACGGGGCGGCTTGCCGCTTGGTACCAAGGTGTTTTCAAGCACCTGCGGACAGTGTAGATCGCCCGGCGGCGACGTCAAGTGCAAGACGTCGTGAAGGATTCGCCGAATGGTCGGCGCTGCGACCATCCGAAAGCTGGAACGGTGAACGCGAGCCTCGTACACGAGCGCAGTCCGTCTCACTCGTCGCGAAGCCGAAGCCGGGCGCGCTTGCCGAGCAGGAACAGGCTCGACTCGAAACGCAGTTGCCGCAGCTCGCCGGCCAAGCGCTCGAGTGCGTCGCGCACCGAGCCTGCGCGGGACCCGTCGGCCGCGCCGACGTTCGTCGCAGCAACACGCGGCGCGGTTGGTATCTGCGTCACTGCGAAGGCGCCGGCAACGGCGACCACTGGAAAGACAGGCACGTTCCGCAACTAGGGTTTGCGACGAGCAACCAATTCGAGATTCGCTTGACTCCAAGCCGCAAACATCTCCGCAGCCACTCGCTGGGCCGTTCCGGCGGGCCAGCCGGTCAACCCCTCCATGGTCGCGTACTCCCCGGCGTAGGCGACTGCGCCGAAGAGTCGTGTCAGGTCGGCCAGCTCGAGGTTGGTTTCAGGAGATCGACCTGGGTACTTCGGCGCCTCGCCGAATTCGCAGAGGTTGGCCAGGTCCACGCCCCACCAGTTGAGCCAGCTGAGCCATCGCACCCCGACTTGCCCATCGGATTGCATGGCGGCGATCGCCAGCTGCGCAGAGGCGCTCTCCGGGCCGGCGGCTGGTGGATCGTTGAAGATGCCACGGCCAGCGCCGGCTCCCGCCGGCACGCTGAGAACCCACAATTTTCCGTCTCCCCAGCGCGCCCTGACAAGCGCCGGATCGAAGCGTTTCGCTGCCGTGATGATCGTGAGCGCCGCACGATCCGTCGTGCGCACCTCAGGCGGAGGCGTTCGATCGAGCCACATATTGGCCACGACCGTCGCCTGGTCGAGACGCTCGCCGCCAGAGCCTTCGAAGACGCAGAGCAGCCCGTCCCGGCCCGCCTCCAGCGACCCTGGCTCGGCCGCTCGCAGCTGCGACCAGCTGGCGGCGCTCATCTGAGAGCGGCCGCCGTACAAACAGGAAGCGACCGTCGAAAGCTCATCGGCGCCCAGGGTCTCGTCACCATCGTAAAAGAACCACGCGTGGGGTCGATACCCAAGCCTGGCGAACAGCGGTGCCGCAAAGGCCAGGCAGAGCGCCCAGACCATGCGCGAGCTCGACAGCGCCGGGATGCTGACGCGCTCCAACCACCGATCGACAGACTCGTTCCCTGAAGCGCCGGCTGCGGATCCGGTCAACCACGAGGCAGTGTGCTTTGCTGCAGCGCTCGAGCGAGCGGGAGCCGCCACGGAGCCAGCGGCGGGCTTCGGCCCTGCGGCGTCGGAGTCTTCTCTCTCGGTCATCGCACTACCCTCGCTTCGGTCCGGCGCCGAGACTCACGCCGCGGGTCTTCAGTGCGCTGGCGGCGCGGCCGGTACCACTACGCAGGTCGTTGGCCACCATCGCGTGGCCGCGTTCGGCGCCCATCTGCGCAGCGCGCTGGGTGAAACGCTCGAGCAGGATGTGCAGATTGCCATCGCTGTCCTGCTGCGTATCGACCTGCACGCCGGCGTTGTTGTGCACGTGAACTTCGACGTTCGCGGCCTGGCGCCGGC
>JBDTNU010000235.1:0-6002 GCA_039933535.1 Caldimonas sp.
GCCAGGAACTGCGACTTCGCCAGGCTCGCGGCCTCGGCCTGCTCCTTGGCGATGCGCAGCTCCGCCGTGCGCTCGTCCACCGTCACCTCGATCGCCGACCGCAAGGCGCGCTCGCGCTCCAGCGCGACCGCGTTGGCCGCGAGCAACGCGTTCACGCCCGCGATAAGCACGCCGATCTCGTCATCGCGATGCCAGCTCGGCGTCGCCAGCCGGTCTTCGGTGCCCGGCGGCATCGCGTGCAACTGACCCGCGAGGTCCACGATCGGACGCGAGACCAGACGTGCCGCGACGATGTACAGCAGCAGCGCGATCAGCGCCGTCTGTCCCGCCGTCAGCGCGGCGAGCGTGTAGGCCTCGTGGCTGGCTGCGTCGGCGATCTGCTCGTCGTCGGCGCCGACGGACAGCACGCCGACCCGTTCGGCCGCGTCGAAGGGCGAGAACAAGGGTCGATCGATCACCATGCCGCCCTGCCTCCGCGGCGTCTCGCGGCGGGTGCTGCGGGCGAGCGACCCGCCGAGCGCGGATCGCACTTCGGCACTCGCGACACCGTCGTTTCGCGTCAGGCCTTCGACGACCTCGTGCAGCAGCACGGAGTCGCCGGCAAACGCACCAATGGCGACTGTCTTCTCGACCGCGCGCGCCAGCGCTTCGAGGTTGTTGTGGCTGTTCGACAAGGCACGCTGATAGCCCAGGCGGTAGGCCAGGCCACCGCCGATGGCGGCGAAAAGCGTGGCGCCGACGACGATCACCAGCATGAAGCGCAGTTGCAGGCTGCGCAGCCCGCGCGGCCTTGGCCCGAGCTGGATCAATGCGGATCCTTGAGGACCAGAATCGTGCGCAATTGCTTGTCGGCAGGCTCCCGGCTCAGCCAGCCGAGCGCGCTCGGGTTTCGCCTGATGATGGCCGCCATCGCCGTCTCGTCGGGCAAGGCCTGCGGCGGCATGCTCTGACCCGAGAACATCAGGCGCGCCCAGTAACTGTTGACCTGGGCCGGGCTCATGCCGGTCAGCGCCAGGTAGAACTCGGCGCGCTGCGGGCTGTCGCGCGGCAGGTCGAAGACGATGGCGAAGTCGCCGTTCGCAAACGCCCGGTTGCGGCCCATGAACAGGTCGACCGCCTCCTTCTGGGTCAGCGCGAGCTGCGGATTGGCGGCCTGAACGACGAGGTAGAAGTCGGCGCGCGCGTGACCGGAACATGCCGCGGCTGCGGCGATCAGCGAATTGCGGAGGAAGGCAAGCACGGCCCGGCTCAGAACACGAAGACGAGCGCGACGCTTGCGACCTCGGCGTGGCCTGGCTCCAGCGTGGCGTTGCTCCAGAGACGACCCCCGTTGGCGCCGATCCGGACATGGTCCCACTGGACCTTGAGGCCGAGCCGGGGCTGGATATCCCAGTGGGCGCCCAGCGACAGCGTCTGCTGGTTGGCGCCGATGTGGTTGGCGGCGGAGGCGGCAGCCGCCCCGAGCAATTGCGCCTGCTGCGCCCCAGCCGCCCCGAGCACGGGGGTCAATGCCGCTTCCCAGTCCGGCGTGGCCACGGGCAGGTTCGGGGTATGGATGCGGCTGGCGATGCCGAACACCGTCACCGGTCCGAAGCGCCGGCCAAGGCCGACGTAGCCGGCGGAGAAGGTCGCCGACCGATGGCCGGCCGCGCGCGTGAGCTCGGACGTCACTTGCCAGTCCTGCCACTCGTAGCTGAGGCCGATCGACGCAAAGGTCACGCGCGTACCGGAGCCGTCGAGTCGATAGCGCAAGGCGTCCGCTTCTGCCGCGACCGACGCCACCGGTACCGCGGCCAGCCCGGACAAGCCACCGAGCAGCGGACGCAGGGCCGGCGCGACGTCGACCAGGGTGGCGCGGCTCAGCCCGGCACGCAGCAACAGGCCGTCGGCCTCGCGCGAGACCACGAAGCCGAAGATCGGCCGCACGTTCGTTCGCGCATCGGCGCTGAGATCGCCGCTGTAGGCGCGTCCGACATAGGCCTTTGCCCGCCACTGCGTGCCGCCGACATTCCAGGCGCGGGCGATGTCGGCGCCGTCGAGCGCGGACGGCAACGACCCGTAGAACTCGACCGGCGGCCGTGCGAACAGGTAGGCGAAGCCGACGTTGTGATAGTCCGACAGCAGGAACTGGTCGAGGTTGACGCGGCCGACGCGCACGGTGAAGTCGGCATTCGGGCGATACGCGACGAAGGCCCATTCGATGGAGTCGATCGCCTTGGCATACGGCGCGCGTCGCGTCGCGACCACTTGGCCGACGAGCTCGAACTGGGCCACCGGCGCGTAGTTGACTTGCAGTCCGATCCGCGAATCGATGTCGAACCGGGTGCCGCCACCATTGGCGGGCTGGTTGATGTCGCGCCGAAAGCCCCAACCGTCCGGTGCCTCGGCGTGAACGACGCCAAGCGTCCCGAAGCCGCTGAAGCGGATGCCGTTTCCCTCGGGCCCCGGACTGTCCGCCGCGGCGGCGGGCGCGCACAAACCCATCGCCAGAACGACTATCCCGATCGACGGCCAGGGCGTGCCTGAGCCACCACGCATCATGGTCGGCTACCCGGAAGTGACACGAAGGGCTGCATGTTTCGGCGGTTTGTCAGGAAGGTAGTCCTGCCAGGTCATTCGGTCTGTGCGCCAGCCCACACTGCTTCGGCAGCGGTTCGCACGCGAGATGTCCGAAAACGGCGAGCCACGAGTGAGCCAGTCGCGATAATCACGCTCATGACGATCGATGGCGATGCCGCCTACCAGGTGCTTCTCGCGCGCGACGCGCGCTTCGACGGCAGGTTGTTCGTCGGCGTGACTTCGACGGGCATCTACTGCCGGCCGATCTGCCGCGTGCGGACGCCGTCGCGCCGGAACTGCCGCTTCTTCACGACGCCGGCGCAGGCCGAGGCCGAAGCATTCCGACCCTGCCTGAAGTGCCGGCCCGAGATCGCTCCCGGGCCTGGCCTGCCGTGGACGGTCATGGACGCATCGCGCACGCTCGCCTTGCAGGCGGCCCTGGCCCTCGACGCAAACGCGGCGAGCGGCGACACGGCAAGCGTCGCCGAGCTGGCGGGCACGCTCGGCGTGAGCGATCGCCACCTGCGCCGCATCTTCTTTGCCGAGCACGGCGTCACGCCCTTGCAATACCTGCAGACGCGGCGCTTGCTGCTCGCCAAGCAACTCCTCACCGACACGAAAATGCCGATCGCGCAGGTCGCGTTGTCGAGCGGCTTCAAGAGCCTGCGTCGCTTCAATGCCGCGTTTGCGGGCGGCTATCGCATGAACCCGACGCGGCTGCGCCGGTCGTCGAAAGCGGACCGGGCGGCGCCAGCCGAAACGCCGACGGCAAGCGGCGATGCGCCGTTCACGGTCCTGCTCGGCTATCGCGCGCCGCACGACGAAGGCGCCTTGATCTCCTTCATCGCACAACGGGCGATTCCCGGCATCGAAGTCGCCGACGGGCTCTCGATCCGGCGCAGCCTGCGAGCCGGCGCGATTGGCGGCGATGCGGCAAGCAGCGCGGGCTGGCTCGAGGTGCGATTCGTGCCCGAGGCGTCGCGGGTGCGGCTCTCGTTCGCGCCCGCGCTCGGGCCGGTGAGCGGCGCCGTCATCGCTGCCGTGCGGCGCTGGCTCGACCTCGATGCTGCGCCCGCCGCCATCGACGCTGCCCTGTCGGACTTGCCAGGCGCGCCCGGCCTGCGCCTGCCCGGCAGCGTCGACGGCTTCGAGCTGGCGGTGCGGGCGGTGCTCGGCCAGCAGGTCACGGTCGCAGGCGCGCGGACCCTGGCCCGACGTCTCGTAGAGCGCTTCGGCGCCGACGTGGCGACGCCGTGGCCGGACGTGAGCCGAGCCTTTCCCGCGCCAGAGACGCTGGCGGCGGCGCCGATCGAACGCATCGCCGAGCTCGGCATCATCCGCAGCCGGACCGGCGCGATCCTGTCCCTGGCCCGCGAATGGCCGACCCTCGCACCGCTGATCGCGCTCGGCGGCTCGCCCGAGCGGCTGGTCGAGTGCTTGCGCGAGCTTCCCGGCATCGGCGCCTGGACCGCCCACTACGTCGCGATGCGCGCACTCGGCTGGCCCGATGCCTTTCCGCCCGGCGACGTCGCTGCGCTCAAGGCCATGCAGCGACTGTTCGGAACGGCTTCGGCGCGCGACGCCGAAGCGCGCGCCGAAGCCTGGCGACCATGGCGTGCCTACGCCCTGCTTCGCCTTTGGAATTCTCTTTCTGCCTCTGCCGGAGTCACTTCATGAGCTACGCCACCAGCCACATCCCGCTTCGCTGCACGGCGCAGATGCGCTACGCCTCGCCGCTCGGCAACCTGCTGCTCGCCCGCACGGCCGATGGCCTGGCCGGCGCCTGGTTCGAAGCACAGAAGCACCATCCTGCCGCGATCGCCGCGCCCGAGCGTGACGACGACGCCATGCTGGAACGCGCTGCGCGCCAGCTCGGCGCGTTCTTCGAAGGCAGCGACGCCGGCTTCGACGTGCCGCTCGACCTGCTGGGCACGCCGTTCCAGCGCGCCGTGTGGAGCGAGCTGCTGCGCATCGAACGCGGCGCGACCTGCAGCTATGGCGACATCGCGTGCAGGCTCGGCGCGCCCTCGGCGAGCCGGGCGGTCGGCGCGGCGGTCGGCCGCAATCCGGTATCGATCATCGTGCCCTGCCATCGCGTGCTCGGCAGCGACGGCGCGCTCACCGGCTACGCGGGCGGGCTCGATCGCAAGACGGCACTGCTTCGCCTCGAGTCGGCGCGAGCGCCGATGCGCCGCGAGCGCTCGGCGCAGATGGAAATGCATTGAGGCCACGCGACCTCGCCGAGCTGGTCGCGCTGGCTGCCCTTTGGGGCGGCTCCTTCCTGTTCATGCGCATCGCCGTACCGGCGTTCGGGCCCGTGGCAGTGGCGGCGTTGCGCGTCGCCGGCGCGTCGCTGATGCTCGTGCCACTGCTCGCGGCGCGCGGCGATCTCGGCGCGCTGCGCAGGCACTGGCGGCCGATCGTCGTCGTCGGCCTGACCAACTCGGCGCTGCCGTTTCTCGGCTTCGCCTACGCGGCGCTGTCGATCGATGCCGGCGTGCTGGCGATCTTCAACTCGGCGTCGCCGCTGTTCGCAGCCGTCATCGCCTGGCTCTGGCTCGCCGACCGGATGACCGCGGCCCGCGTGCTCGGTCTCGTGATCGGCTTCGCCGGCGTCGTCTGGATCGCGGCCTACAAGGCCGGCCTGCACGGTGCCGGCACGCTCTGGGCAGTGCTCGCCTGCCTCGGCGCCGCGCTTTGCTACGGCGTCTCGCCGAGCGTCGCCAAGCGCCATCTTGCCGGCGTTCCGGCATTGGCCATCGCCGCCGGCAGCCAGGTCGCGGCGACCGCCTTCCTCGCCGTTCCGGCGTTGCTGGCCTGGCCGAAAGTCATGCCGGCGCCGAGCGACTGGCTCGTCGTCGCGGCGCTCGCCTTCTTCTGCACCGGGCTGGCCTACATCCTCTACTTCAGGCTGATCGCCAATGCCGGCCCGGCCAACGCGATCTCGGTCACTTATCTCGTGCCGATCTTCGCCGTCGCCTGGGGCGGCCTGTTCCTCGGCGAGACGCTGAGCTGGCCGGTCGTTGCCGGCTGCGCCGTCGTCTTTGCCGGCACGGCGCTCGCCACCGGTGTCGTCAGGCCACGCTGGCGCGCGCGCGACGCGACGCGGGCTTGAAGCTGGCAACTTGATCGTAACGATCGTTACGATATGGCCGGCTTGCGGTACAGTCGTGCGAGACGTCATTCACGGGGATCCCGCATGCGAACCGCCGCCTACCAACGCCTGGCCGACAAGCGCGTCCATGTCTTCGACGCGAGCGCCATGCCGTGGGAAGAGACGGCGCGCGCCGGGCTGCGCCTGAAGTCGATCCGCATCGACGACGACCGCGGCGAGTTCCTCGGCCAGATCGCCTTCGACCCCTACGTCCGCAGCGGGCTGCACCAGCATCAGGGCGTGGCGACGAGCTTCATCCTCGAAGGCGGCCTCACCGACTATCACGGCG
>JBDTNU010000236.1:0-5982 GCA_039933535.1 Caldimonas sp.
CGCCGCTTCATGCCGCCGCTGAAGGTCGAGGGCTTGTCCTTCGCGCGGTCGGCCAGGCCGACCAGCTTCAGCGCCGCGTCGACGCGCTCTTTCAGCAACTCGCCCGAGAGGCCGTAGAGCGCGCCGAACAGCTCGAGGTTGGCGGCCGCGCCGAGGTTCTCGTAGATAGAGAGCTCCTGCGGCACGACGCCGATGCGTCGCTTCGGCTCGCGGCTGTCTTCGGTCAGCGTCTGGCGCGACGCGCCCTCGCCGACGAACACCTGGCCGCGATCGGCGGCAACCAGGCCGCAGAGCATGGCCACGGTCGTCGACTTGCCGGCGCCGTTCGGTCCGAGCAGGCCGACGATCTCGCCGGCGCGCACCGAAAGCGAAAGATCCGAGACGACGGCGCGGCTGCCGTACGATTTGCAAAGGCCGTGGGCTTCTAGCATCGCGTTCCCTTCCATCACAGTGGGCGCGACTCTAGCGAGCGCCCGCGGCGTTGCAGCGAAGTGAGCGACGGACAGCCGTCCCCCGGCGCCAACGGCGACTACGCGGCGCGAGCTGCACGAAGGACAGGGCGATGCGAGCGGTCAGGAGAGGCGAATTCGAAGGCGGGTCGGTCTTCATCGAGGGCGACTGGAAGCCGCTCTCGGAAGCCAAGGTGTCGTTGTTCGACTGGGGCTTCACCCGTTCCGACGTCTGCTACGACGTGGTGAGCGCGTGGCACGGCGCGTTCTTTCGTCTCGAAGATCACCTCGACCGCTTCTTCGCCAGCCTGGCCAAGATGCGCATGACGATTCCGTACAGCCGCGCCGAGGTGCGCAGCATCCTGCACGGCTGCGTCAAGGCCGGCAATCTGCAGGACGCCTACGTCGGCATGGTCTGCACCCGTGGTGTGCCGCCGCGCGGCGCGCGCGATCCGCGCATGGCGGTCAACCGCTTCTACGCCTACGCCTTGCCGTTCGTCTGGATCGCGCCGCCCGAGAAGCAGGCGCAGGGGATCGACCTGCACGTCAGCAGCCGGATCCGGATCGCGCCCGAGTCGGTCGACCCGACCGTCAAGAACTACCACTGGATCGACCTCGTGATGTCGATGTTCGACGCCTACGACCGCGGCGCCGACACCAGCTGCGTCGTCGATGCGCAGGGCAACATCGCCGAAGGCCCGGGCTTCAACGTCTTCATGGTCAAGGACGGCGTCGTTCGCACGGCCGATCGCGGCGTGCTCGAGGGCATCTCGCGCAAGACCGTGATCGAGCTGTGTGGCGCGCTTTACATCGCCTTGCGCGTCGAGCCGGTGCCGGCGGCGGATCTCGCCTCGGCCGACGAGGTCTTCATCAGCTCGTCGGGCGGTGGCGTGCTGCCCATCGCGAAGATCGACGGCAAGCCGCTGGGCGAGTTTCCAGGCCCTGTGACGCGGCGCCTTCAGAGCGCGTACTGGGTCCTGCACGACGAGCCGCGCCATCGCGACGAGATCGACTACGGCGACTGACCCGTTGCGCGACGGCCTTGCAATCGGCTCCGCCGCGCCCCAGTTGGGTTGACCAGGTCGGCGCGGCAGGCAGGCCGTTCGGCTGATTCAGCGTCGCCGGCCGCCGCGTACCTTTCGGGCATCGCAACGAAATGATCGAACCCATGAACAGCAGCACCGCAGCCGCCCCGGCTTCGGAGCCGGCGAGCCACCCGCTCGTCGCCCAGTCCGAGGCCCTGGCCGCCCTCGTCGACAAGCTCGGCGCCAGCATCTTCGCCGTGCGCGGCAAGCGCGGCAGCGTCGCCACCGGCGTGGTCTGGCGACCCGGCCTCGTCGTCACCTCGGCCCACGTGTTCCGGCGCACGCCGGCAGCGGTGACGCTGGTGGGCGCCGACGGCGCCACGGTCGAGGCCACGCTTGCCGGCATTGACTCCGGCACCGACATCGCGCTCTTCCGGCTCGGCGAGAAAGACGCTGCCGCGTTTCCGCCCGTGGCCTTGGGCGACGCTGCCGGCGTGCGTGCAGGCCACTTCGCCATCGCGGTCGGCCGCAGCGGCGACGGCGACACGATCGCCAGCTCGGGCATCGTCAACCGTGCCGGCGGCGCGTGGCAGACCTGGCTCGGCGGCTCGCTCGATCGGCTGATCCGGCTCGACGGCGGCGTCTACGACGGCCTGTCGGGCGCGCCCGTCGCCGATGCAAGCGGCGCCGTGATCGGCATCGCCACCGGGGCGCTTTCGCGCAGCTACGGCATCGTCGTGCCGACCTCGACCGTCTCGCGTGTGGTCGAGGCGCTCGCCACCGGCGGCCACGTCGGCCGGCCGTGGCTCGGCATCGGCGCGCAGCCGGTGCCGCTGCCGGCCGCGGCCGAAGCGGGCAGCAGCTCGGCGGCGACCGGGCTGCTCATCTCCGCGCTTGCGCCAGGCGGACCGGCCGAGCGCGCCGGCCTCCTGATCGGCGACATCGTCGTGCGCGCCGCCGGCCAGATCGCGGCCGATCTGCGTGCCCTGCGCAACGCGCTGGCCGCGCACGTCGGCAAGGCGGCGACGCTCTCGATCCTGCGCGGCGGCGCGGCGCGCGAGCTGCAGGTCGAAGTCGGCGAGTGGCCGCTCGAGCGGCGCTCCTGCTGATGAGCGCGGCGGTCATGATGATGCGCGTCGCTGTCGCTTCGAGATCCACGCTTGTTCGTGCCGGGCTGGCGTCCGGCCTGGGCGCGCGCGAGGGCGTGACGGTCGTGCTCGTCGCCGAGTCGTTCGCCGCGCTGCGCAACGCGACATTCGGCGGCGCCGAGGTGGTGATCGTCGATCTCGGTGGCGCAACCGACGGCGCTGACGCGGCCGACGAAGCCTTTGGCGCTGAAGGCCCGCGCGTCGTAGTGCTGGCGGAACCCGGCGACGAGCGCATCGGCGAATGGCTGATCGATGGCTTCTCGGTGCTGCCCAAGGATGCCTCGATCGAGCAGATCACGAGTGCGGCGCAGGCGGCGCGAGTCGGCCTGGTCGCGACGCCGCCGTCGTTCGCGGCCGACGCCTTGCGCTACGAGCGCGTCGGCGAGCGGCGCACCGTGCCGCCCGGCTTCGATGCGCTGACGCGACGCGAGCGCCAGGTGCTGGTCGAGATGAGCCACGGCCTGGGCAACCGCGAGATCGGTGGCGCGCTAGGCATCTCGGCGCACACCGCGAAGTTTCACGTCGCCCAGATCATCGCCAAGCTCGACGCGCAATCGCGAGCGCATGCGGTGGCCAAGGCGCTACGCGCGGGGCTCGTGGACGTCTGAGCCGGACCGGCGACGGCGTCGAGTCAGTCCTCGGCGTCGTCGTCTTCGTCGGGCTCGTCGTTGGCCAGCGCTTCGACCGAATCGTCGTTGTCGTCGATCGACTCGGCCGAGTCGAGCGCGTCCTTGGAGCCGGCGATCCGGTCGGGGCCGATGTCGGCGCCGTCGCGCCCACCGCCCGGAACGGCCGAGGCGCGTTCTCCCGTGCCCATGGAATCGCTGTCGCTGTCGCCATCGACAGGCGTCGCGCCGCCGAGCTGGCCTTCTTCGGCGTCGGTCTTCAGGCGCGATGCGCCCTGGATGTCGCTGCCGCTGTCGGAAGTGTCGCTAGGGCCGAGGGTCTCCGCGCTGCGGCCCTTGGCCTGTTGCGGCGCGCGTTCGCCGCCCAGGATGCTGCTTCTCGACATGGCGCTGCTCCGTTGAATGGGAAAGCCAAGAATGCGGTAACTCGGATTCGGGCGGTGTAGGCCGAAACGCCGAATCCTCGTCGATCCGAAGACCTAGACGCGCTCGATCACGATCGCGATGCCCTGGCCGACGCCGATGCACATCGTGCACAAGGCGTAGCGGCCGCCCCTGGCGTGAAGCTGGTTCACGGCCGTCGTCACCAGTCGCGCGCCACTGGCGCCGAGCGGATGGCCGAGCGCGATCGCACCGCCGTTCGCATTGACGCGGGCGTCGTCGTCGGCGAGGCCCAGGTCGCGCAGCACGGCCAGGCCTTGCGCCGCGAACGCTTCGTTGAGCTCGATCACATCGATCTGCGAGAGCGCCAGGCCGGTGAGCTCGAGCACCCTGCGGGTCGCCGGCGCCGGGCCCATGCCCATGATGCGCGGCGCCACGCCCGCGGTGGCCATGCCGACCACGCGTGCGCGCGGCACGAGACCGTGCCGCGCGGCAGCGCGCTCGCTCGCCAGGAGCAGCGCACAGGCGCCGTCGTTGACGCCCGAGGCGTTGCCCGCCGTCACCGTGCCGTCGGGGCGCACGATGCCCTTGAGCTTGGCCAGCGCCTCGAGGCTGGTGTCGCGCGGATGCTCGTCCTTCGCGACGACGATCGCGTCGCCCTTTTTCTGCGCGATCGAGACGGGCACGATCTCGGCATCGAAGAAGCCGCTCTTCTGCGCCGCAACCGCCTTCTGCTGCGAAGCGAGCGCCATCCGGTCCTGCGCCTGGCGCTCTATCCCGCAATCGGTGGCGACGTTCTCGGCCGTTTCGGGCATCGAGTCGACGCCGTACTTTTCCTTCATCAGCTTGTTGACGAAGCGCCAGCCGATGGTCGTGTCGTAGACAGCGTTGGTGCGCGAGAACGCCGAGTCGGCCTTCGGCATCACGAACGGGGCGCGGCTCATGCTCTCGACGCCGCCGGCAATCATCAGCTCGGCCTCGCCGCTCTTGATGGCGCGCGCCGCCGTGCCGACCGCGTCCATGCCCGAACCGCACAGGCGATTGATCGTCGCGCCCGGCACGCCGATCGGCAGGCCGGCCAGCAGCGACGACATGCGGGCGACGTTGCGGTTGTCTTCGCCGGCCTGGTTGGCGCAGCCGTAGATCACGTCGGCGACTGCTGCCCAGTCGACCTTGGCGTTGCGGTCCATCAGCGCCTTGATCGGGATCGCGCCGAGATCGTCGGTTCGCACCGACGAGAGCGCGCCGCCGTAGCGGCCGAACGGGGTGCGGATGGCGTCGCAGACGAAGGCTTCGGTGATGTTCATGGCGTGGGTTCCTCGATCATCCGGCGAGCGTCAGGGGCGCGCCGGTGAGCTCTTGCAATTCGACGAGACCGAGCCCATCGACCATCTCGCGCACGACGAGCCCATTCGGCGTCACGTCGATGACCGCGAGGTCGCTGTAGATGCGCGCGACACAGGCCACGCCGGTCAGCGGATAGGTGCATCGCTCGACGATCTTCATCTCGCCGCCCTTGGTCACGTGTTCCATCATCACGTAGGTCTTCTTCGCGCCGATCGCCAGGTCCATCGCGCCGCCAACCGCGGGGATCGCATCGGCCGCGCCGGTGTGCCAGTTCGCCAGGTCGCCGGTGGCCGAAACCTGGAACGCGCCGAGCACGCAGACGTCGAGGTGGCCGCCGCGCATCATCGCGAAGCTGTCGGCATGGTGGAAGAACGAGCCGCCGGGCAAGAGCGTGACGGGCTGCTTGCCGGCGTTGATGAGGTCGTAATCCTCTTCGCCTTCTTTCGGCGCCGGACCCATGCCGATGACGCCGTTCTCGCTGTGCAGCACGACCTCGCGGCCCTCGGGCAGGTGGTTGGCCACCAGCGTCGGCAGGCCGATGCCGAGGTTGACCACCGAGCCATCGGGAATGTCGCGCGCAACGCGCGTCGCCATCTCGACCCGGCTCCATTTCCTGATCGCCGTCATGCCGCTCCCTTGGCCGCCGCTGCGCCGCTGAAGCCGCCGGCACTGGTCGCGACGCGATCGATCCTGACGATGCGCTGCACGAAGATGCCGGGGGTGACCACCGCTTCGGGGTCGAGCTCTCCGAGCGCCACGATCCTGTGCACGGTCGCGATCGTGGTCTTCGCTGCCATCGCCATCACCGGGCCGAAGTTGCGTGCCGTCATGCGGTAGGTGAGATTGCCCCAACGGTCGCCGGCCTCGGCCTTGATGAAGGCGTAGTCGCCGTGGATCGCCGCCTCGAGCACGTACATGCGGCCGCCGATCTCGCGTGTCTCCTTGCCCTTCGCGAGATCGGTGCCGTAGCCCGTGGGCGTGAAGAAGCCGCCGATGCCGGCGCCGG
>JBDTNU010000237.1:0-5956 GCA_039933535.1 Caldimonas sp.
CCGCGCGCCGCGAGCAGCTCGATCACCTTGGGCAGGTGCTTGTCGGCGCGCTTTCCCGAAAGAATCTCGTCGCCGATGATGATGAGGCCGAAGTTCATGCAGCGATTCCTTCTTGCGACGCGGGACGAGGAAGGCGGGGCGTCGGCACCGCTCGCTGCGCGGCGATGGCGAGGCTTTCCGCAGCACGCAGATCGCGCAGCGCCGCGAGCAGGTAATGCGCGAACCAGAGCG
This sequence comes from Caldimonas sp., assembly GCA_039933535.1. Classification (GTDB taxonomy): domain Bacteria; phylum Pseudomonadota; class Gammaproteobacteria; order Burkholderiales; family Burkholderiaceae_C; genus Schlegelella_A. Next base: position 232 of record JBDTNU010000237.1, read on the forward strand.
CGGAGAACGCGAACACCAGCGTATAGAGCCAGATCGACACGACGATCAGAAGCGGCGCGAAGACAAGCGCGAGCGCGCTCACTGCCCAGAGCAGCGAAGGGGCGGCGCCGAGATATCCGGTGACGACGCCCATGCCGAACAGCGACCAGCGATGCTTGGCGGTCAGGCGTCGCCGTTCATCGCGGCTCGCGTGCAGCGCGAGCACGTCGAACGCGAACACCCGGTAGCTGAGCCAGCCCCAGATCAGCGGTGGAACGACCAGCACCAGCGGTGGAATGAACCAGAGCGGGATGCTCACGACCAGCGCGACCAGGGCCGCGACCGTGCAGGTCAGGGACCAGGCCAGGCTCTGCCAGAAGCCCGCGCCCCGGCGGCACTCGAGTTGGGGGAAGCGGCGAGCTGCCACGAGGCGAACCATTGCCGGTGTCATGACGGAGGCGACGACGACCAGCGAGGCGACGACAAAGACCGGCACCGCGAGTGCCACGATCAGGAGGGGCGCGACCACGCTCTGGAAACCCGACCCGCCCACCGACGCGAGCCAGCGAAACACCGACGCCAGCAACGACCATTCCTCGAGCGATCCGCGCACTGCGTCGACTGCCGGCTCCCAGAAGAAGAAGCCGAGCGCCCACGCCGCGCCACCGACGATCAGCAGCGGCGCCAGCGACAGTGCGATCACTCTCGGGTGCAGGCAATAGGCGGCCGCGCGCCAGAACGCATCGAGAAGGGATCGCGTCATGTTGCCCGGCTCAGGAACGGGAGCGAAAAGGCATGGCGCGAGTGTACGAGGGCCGCCCTCTTTTTCTCCTGGGCCGGACGCACTCGGCGCCGTGGCGTCAGGCTGCGGACACCTGCCAATTCCTAACGGTTTTTCCGCACGGGGCGCGCGCTGCGCGTCTCGGCCGGACCCCTGCCGGCGAAACGGCTGCCTAGAATTTCGGATGCTGTTGGACGCAACATCCCTGCTCGTGGCCACCTCGGCCAGCCTGGTCGTCGCCAGCGCTGCCGCCGCGACCATCGGCGTGCAGCAACGCCAGCGCCGCGGCGTCTGGTGGTGGATCGCGGCGAACATCGCGCTGGCCGGCGCGCTAGCCGCGCACGCGCTAGAGGATCAGGACGAACTGCTCGTGCCGCTCGCCGCGGTGCTGGCGCTGCAATGGCCCATCGTCACCCTCACAGGAGTGCGGCGCCTGTTCTCGCGCGGCGACAGCACCGTGCCTCCGTGGGCCGACTGGATCGTGCTCGCGGCGGCGCTCGTCGCAACCGTGGGAAGCTGGTTTGCGCCATTCCGCTGGGCCAGCCCTGCCGAAGTGTTCGCCGTTGCCACGCTCGTGGTCACGCTGCACACCGCCTTGGCGGTCTGGCGCCTCGAGGACTTCGCCACCACGCCTGTGCTCAAGGGCCTGCTCCTCGCGCTGACCTGCAGCACGGCGCTCCAGGCAGCGTGGCTGGGACTGGTCTTGTTCTACTTTTCGCCCGACCTGGCGGCGGTCGATCTGGCGCTTGGCGCGCTGCTCGGCCCAGCCGCGGTGGCACTGCTCATGCCGCAGCTCTCGCTCGTCATGAACCACGAGCGCAGCGTTGCGCAACTGCGCGCTTCGCACCGCAAGTTGCGCCACCTGGTCGAGGTCGATCCGCTGACGCGCTTGCCCAACCGCCGGCACTTCCACGAGCTTGCGACCAAGGCGGTCCAGCCTTCTCCCGAGCTCGCGACGGTGCTCGCGTTCGACATCGACCGGCTCAAGTACATCAACGAGGTGCTCGGCCACTCGGTCGGCGACGAGGCCCTGCGCCAGGTCGGCGTGGCCCTGCGCGAAACGCTGCGTCGCCGCGACGTGGCCGGCCGGCTGGGAGGCGACGAATTCGCCGCCGTCCTGCCGCGCACGAAAGTGAGCGACGTCGAGGCGGTGATCCTGCGCATCAACGCGCGCATCGACGACCGCCAGGTCGCGCCGCGGATCGCACGCGTCTGCCTCAACGTCGGCGCGACTCAGATGCTGGCGAACGAGTCGATTGCCGACGCCCTGCGCCGCGCCGAGATCATGCTCGAGAACAAGCGCGACAAGCGACGCGAAGCCGAGGCGCTGGCGGCCCGGATGGGCGACTCGCTGCCGGCCTCGGAAGCGATGCCGGCATTGTCGGAAGCCCTGGCGCTGGCGCGACGCGGGCCGGCCTCGGCGGCCGCGCCGCTGTCGAGCATTCCGGTCGGCGAAGTGATGCCGGCGCCCGGCGCCTGAGATCGCGCGTCAACGCTGCAGGCTGAGCACCGGCCAGCCCATCCGCCCCGCTTCCAGGCGCAAGCGCGGATCGGGATCGACAACGACGGCGTGGCCGACGGCGCGAAGCAGCGGCAGGTCGTTTGTCGAGTCGCTGTAGAACGACGCATCGGCCAGAGCCGTTTCGGCGAAGCCCTGTTCACGCAACCACGCCGACAGGCGCAGCACCTTGCCCTCGCGCATGTTGAGAACGCCGGCGTTCGCGCCGGTGAAGCTGCCGCCACTCTCCTCGAGCCCGGTGGCGATGAGGTCGGCATCGGCGATGCCGAGCAAGGGGGCGATCGGCTCGGTGAGGAAGCGGTTGGTGGCGGTCGTCAACACCAAGCGGTCGCCGGCATCGCGATGCCCGGCCACCAGTGCATGCGCCGCGGCGCCGAGCCGAGGCGCGATCACGGTGGCAACGAAGCGTTGGCGCAGCGGCGACCACGCCGATGCCGACCGGCCGGCGAGCGTGGATGCATAAAAGCCGCAGAACGCGGACGGCTCGATCGCACCCGCTGCATATCGCTCGGCGATATCGCGGTTCCTGGCTTCGAAACTTGCGCGCTCGAGGATGCCCTCGGCCATCAGGAACTCGCACCACAACTCGTCCGTGTCGCCGTCGAGCAGCGTCCCGTCGAGATCGAACAATGCGAGCTTCACGGACTGCGCAGGTGCCAGGCCTTCGGCCGCGTGAAAGTCTGGATGCCGTAGCGCGAGAGCGTGACGCCGACGCCCGAATCGCCGTGCCCCGACCACGGCAGGCGCGGGCTGACGCGGTCGCAGCAGTTCCAGTAGACGCTGCCGGCGTTGACCTTCGCCAGCAGCTTCGCGGCGCGCGCCTCGTCGCGCGTGAACATGCCTGCCGTCAGGCCGTAGCGCGTGTCGTTCATGAGGGCCAGCGCCTCGGCGTCGCTCTTCACTTTCTGGATGCCGATGATCGGCCCGAAACTTTCTTCGCGCATCAGCAGCATGTCGTGATTCACGTCGGTGAAGACGGTGGGCTCGAACCAGTTGCCGGCCTTGTCGATGCGCTTGCCGCCGGTACGCAGCGTTGCGCCGCGGGCGAGCGCATCGGCGACCTGCTCTTCGAGAACGCCGATTTGCGGCGAGCGCGTGATCGCTCCGATGTAGGTGGTGTCGGCTCCAGGATCGCCGAGCTTGAATCCCGCCACGGTCTCGAGGAATGCGCCGACGAAAGCGTCGTGGATGCGTTCGTGAACATAGATCCGCTCGACCGAGCAGCAGCTTTGTCCGGTGTTGTACATGGCGCCGTCGGCCAGCGACTCGGCGGCGGCCTTCGGATCGGCGTCGTCGGCCACATAGGTGGGGTCCTTGCCGCCGAGCTCGAGCTGGAGCCGGATCATGCGCGGCCCGACCGCCACGGCGATGCGCTCGCCGGTCGCCGCGGAGCCGGTGAAGAAGACGCCGTCGACCTGCTGCTCCACCAGTGCCGCGCCGACCTCGCCGCCGCCGACGACGGTGATGAACACGTCGTCCGGGACGCCGGCCGCGTGCAGCAGCCGGTCGATGTGCAGGCCGGTCAGCGTGGCGAACTCCGACGGCTTGTAGAGCACGGCGTTGCCGGTCAGCAGCGCCGGAACGAACACGTTTCCGCCCACGAAATACGGATAGTTCCATGCCGAGATGTTGGCGACGACGCCGAGCGGTTCGTGGCCGATCCGCTCCTTCATGCCGGCGTCGGCGAACACGTTCTCGTCGGCCGTGCTCGCCTCGACTTCGTCAAGAAAGAAGTCGATCCGCGCCAGGAAGCCCTTCAGCTCGTTGCGCGATTGCGCGATCGGCTTGCCCACCTCGGCAGTGAGCGTGGCAGCCAGCGTCTCGAGCTCGGCGACGACACCGTCACGGAACCGGACGATCGCGGAACTGCGTTCAGCCAACGGCCGCTCCGCCCAGCCGGGCTGAGCCGCACGCCCACGCCCGGCCTTGGTGGCGACGCTCGCCGCGTCGTCGGCGGGTACCTCGGCAAGCAGCGCGCCGGTGGCAGGATTGGTGATGGAGAGCGTCGTCGTCATGGTTGTTGCCGGGCCACGCGCGCGGCCGCGAGAAAGTCGTCGAGCAAGGGGCGGTCGTCGAGCGTGCCCTCGCCGCCCCGGTGGAATTCGGGATGCCACTGCACCGCGGCCATGAACTGCCGGCCTGGCTTGCGGATCGCCTCGATCATGCCGTCGCTCGGGCAGCGCGCCTCGACGATGAAGCCGGGCGCGAGCTCCTTGATGCCCTGGTGGTGGACGCTGTTGACCATGGCGCGTGGCGTGCCGTCGAAGATCTCGGCCAGCCGCGTGCCCGGCACGAACTCGATCGGATGAAGGTTGCGGTCGTAGGTCACCGCGTCGCGATGGCGGACCGGCCCCGGTCGATGCGTGTCGAGGTCCTGGATCAGCGTGCCGCCGTGGGCGACGTTCATCAGCTGCAAGCCGCGACAGATGCCCAGCACCGGCTTGCCCTGCGCGGCAAAGGCAGCGAGCAGCGCCCGTTCGTAGTCGTCGCGGATCCGGTCGCCGTGCCAGCGATCGTCGAGCGGCTGTTCGCCGTAGCTGCCGGGCGCGACGTCGGAGCCGCCTTCGAGGACGAGCGCGTCGAGCCAGCCGGCGTAGTCGTCGAGCGACACATCGCCTCTTTGCGTGTCGCCCACGGGGCTCGGAATCATGACGGCCAACGCACCCGACGACATCACCCAGTGTGCGACCGACTGCTCGACGTATTGCAGCGTCTTGCCGGTGAAGATCGCGCGCTTGGCGTCGGCGTGAAAGAAGCAGGCCGAGATGCCGACCTTGACTCGCTGATCGGAATGGCGTCGATCCGAGCTCACATGGCCTCCACGAACAGACGTTCGAAATCGCCGGCCGAGACGGGGCGCGGATTGGTCTGATGGCAGATGTCGACCGCAGCGATCGCGACCAGCTTCGGAATCGAGGCGCGATCCACGCCCGCCTTCGTGAGGTTCGGCGCGATGCCGATCTCCTGCTTCAGGGCCTTCAGCCAGGCGAGGAAGCCCGCCGCGCCGCCGCCCACGCCGACGACGTGCGCAAGCTCGTCGAACTTCTTCGGCACGGCTTCGGCGTTCCAGGCAAGCACGGTGTCGATCATCAAGGCGTTGGCCAGGCCGTGGTGCATGTCGCACACCGTGCCGAGCGCGTGGGCGCACGAGTGGACGGCGCCCAGGTCCTTCTGGAACGCGACGGCGCCCATCATCGAGCTCATCATCATGTCGGCGCGGGCCTCGATGTTGCCGGGCTCCCGAACCGCCGTGGCGAGCGAGCGCGCGGCGATGCGCACGCCTTCGAGGGCGATGCCGTCGCAAAGCGGGTGATACGCTGGCGAGAGATAGCTCTCTACGTTGTGCGTCAGCGCATCCATGCCGGTGGCGGCCGTGACCGACGGCGGCAGGCCGAGCGTCAGCTCCGGATCGGCGAACACGACCCTGGCCAGGATCTGCGGCGAGA
>JBDTNU010000238.1:0-5946 GCA_039933535.1 Caldimonas sp.
GCGCCTCGAACAGCAGGTAGCTCGCCAGCGCCGCGCCGCGCGCGTCGTCGCCGCGCCCCGAGACGCCGAGGCCTCGCAGCATGGCGCGGATCGGCAGCGGCAGGCTCGCCAGATGTTTGGACGCGATGTCGTCGAGCCGCTGGCTCGGCGCGATCACCAGCACTTCGATCGGCTTCAGGCTGGTTTCGGCACGCGACCGCGGCGGCAGCAGCGCGAGCGTGGCGTTGATGCGCTGCAGGCGTTCGACGTCCACGGCCAGCGCGTCGAGAAAGATGTTCGATAGCGCGTGACCGGCGATCTGCGCCAGGTTCGGGTAGTCGCTGCTCGGCGCACGCTCGCCGGGCGGCTCGTGCATGCGGCCCGCGCCGACCACGAGGATGCGCTCGGCGCCCAGATGCACGGCCGGCGAGATCGGCGCGGCCTGGCGCATCGAACCGTCGCCGCAATACTCCTGATGGCCGTTGATGTCGAGCGCCACCGCCGGAAAGACGAACGGAATCGCCGACGACGCCAGCAGGTGCGGCACGGCGATCGGCGCGCGCACGGCCAGTCGCTGCGAACGCGTCCACGGCAGGATGTCGACCAGCGCGTCGTAGAAGGTGACGTGAAGGCCCGAGCCGTAGCTCGACGCGGTGACGGCAAGCGCGTGCAGGTGGCCCTGCTTCATCACCTGATGCAGCCGCTCGGTGCTGACCAGCCGCGCGAGCAGGACCTCGAGCGGCCTGTTGTCCAGCAGCGAGCGCGGCCTGGCGCGGCGCCAGCGCGCGATCACCCAGCCGATCGACATCATGGTCAACCAGCGCGCACCGGTGCGGATGACGCCGATCGAGTCGGAGCGGTACACCTGCTCGGCGCGGAAGTTCTCCCAGACCTCGCAGATACCGGCCACCGCACCGTCGAAGTCGTCGGCGCGGCAGGCGAGCGCAGCGGCGTTGATGGCGCCAGCCGAGGTACCCGCGATCACCGGGAAGGGATTGCCGGTGTCCATCGCGCCCGCTTCACGGCGCACCTGCGCGATCGCCTTCAGCACGCCGACCTGGTATGCGGCGCGCGCCCCACCGCCAGTGAGTACGAGGCCGGTGAGGAGGGCGTTCTCGGTCATCGGCAGGAAGGTTACGGCGGGTTCAGTCGTAGACGACGACGGCCCGGCCGTGCGTGGCCGCGGCATTCCAGCGTGCCAGCGCCGCCTCGGATGGATAAAAGCGTGCCGAATCGCCGAGGTCGATTTCGCCCGCAGCGTGCTCGCGCAAGAGCGCGAGTCGAACCACGAGGCCCTGCGCCGATTCGCCGTGCTCGGTCACGAGGCGACGCGATGGAAACTCGCGCAGCACTTCGGCCACCGGCGGCACGCTGCCGTTGACCTCGACACGGAGGTACTTGCCGAAGCGGCAGCGCGCCGCGGCAAGGTCCCACACGCTCTGCACGTTGAGCCGAACGCCACCGGAGAAGCGGTCGGGCTGGACCTTGCCCTGCACGATCACGAGCTCGTCGTCCTTGAGCAGATCGCGGTTCGCGTTGAGCAGCTCTTCGTTCGCCACCGCCTCCATCGATTCGCTGCCATCGTCGAGCTTGAAGATGGCGACACGTCCGCGCTGCCCGTTGACGACGCGCAGGTCGGAGACGATGCCGGCGAGCAGGATCGGCTCCCGGACGTCGATCACATCGGCGAGCTTGAGCTTGGCGAAACGTCGCACTTCGGCCGCGCTCTGGTCGAACAGATGGCCCGACAGGAAGAAGCCGAGTGCACCCTTCTCGAGTGTCAGCCGCTCCCTGATGCTCCATGGCGCGGCCGCGACCAGCGCCGGCTCCTGCGTGCTCGCGCCGTGGGTGTCGCCAGCGTCGGCACCGAAGTCGAACAGGCCACCCTGGTCGGCGTGCGCCGCCTGCGTGTCGGCCCAATCGAGGGCCAGGCCGACGCTGGCAAGCAGGCTCGACCTTTCGCCGCCGAAGGCGTCGAACGCGCCCGATTTGATCAGCGCCTCGACGACGCGCCGGTTGATGCGGCCACGGTCGACGCGGGCGCAGAAATCGAACAGGCTGGTGAACGGCCCGCCGGTCTCGCGCGCCGCGACGATCGCCTCGATCGCACCCTGCCCCGTTCCCTTGACCGCGCCAAGGCCATAGCGGACCGCGCGCGCCGACATCGGCTCGAAGCGGTAACTGCCGGCGTTGATGTCGGGCGGCGCGATCGTCACGCCGAAGGTCCTGGCGTCGACGAGCAAGGCCTTCAGCTTGTCGCTGTTGTCGAGCTCGACCGTCATGTTGGCGGCGAAGAACTCGGCCGCGTAGTGGACCTTGATCCACGCCGTGTGATACGCGAGCAGCGAGTAGGCGGCGGCGTGCGACTTGTTGAAGCCGTAGCCGGCGAACTTGAGCATCAGCGAGAAGACTTCGTCGGCGACGTCGGCCGGGATCTCCTTCTTGGCCGCGCCCTCGCGGAAGATGGCGCGGTGCTTGGCCATCTCGTCGAGCTTCTTCTTGCCCATGGCGCGGCGCAGCAGGTCGGCGCCGCCGAGCGAGTAGCCGCCCATCAGCCGGGCCGCCTCCATCACCTGCTCCTGGTAGACCATGATCCCGTAGGTCTCGCCGAGCACCCTCTCGAGCAGGGGGTGCGGATAGGTGATCTGCTCCTTGCCGTTCTTGCGCAGGCAAAAGCTCGGGATGTTCTCCATCGGGCCGGGCCGGAACATGGCGTTGAGGGCGATCAGGTCCTCGAGCCGCGATGGCTTGGCCTCGCGCAGCATGCGCTGCATGCCGCCGCTTTCGAACTGGAACACCGACTCGGTCCGGCCCTCGGTGAAGATGGCGTAGACCTTGGGATCGTCGAGCGGCAGCTTGTCGTAGTCGAACCCGGCGCGCTCGGGATGGCGCGCGACGATGAAGTCCTTGGCCAGTTCGAGGATCGTGAGCGTCGCGAGGCCGAGAAAGTCGAACTTGACCAGGCCGATCGCCTCGACGTCGTCCTTGTCGAACTGGCTGACCGCGCTCTCGCTGCCGGGCTGCATGTAGAGCGGGCAGAAGTCGGTGATCCGGCCCGGCGCGATCAGCACGCCGCCGGCATGCATGCCGACGTTGCGGACGATGCCTTCGACGCGCTCGGCCAGCGCCAGCAGCTCGGCGACTTCGACCTCGTTTCGCTCACGCTGCTCGATCTCGGGCGCCTCGCGGCGCGCGTAGATCACGCCTTCTTCCCTGTCGCTGCCGTCTTCGGAGCGAGGCGGCGGCCGGCGCAGGGTCACGGTCTTGCCGGGCGGCGCCGGCACGAGCTTTGCCACGGAGTCGACATGCCCGTAGCTCATGCCGAGAACCCGGCCGATGTCGCGCAGCGCCGCCTTAGCCGCCATCGTGCCGAAGGTCGCGATCTGACTGACCGCATCGCGACCGTACTTTTGCTTCACGTAGTCGATGACGCGATCGCGGTTGGCCTGGCAGAAGTCGATGTCGAAGTCGGGCATCGACACCCGCTCGGGGTTGAGGAAGCGCTCGAACAGCAGCTTGTAGCGCAGCGGATCGAGGCCGGTGATGTTGAGCGAATAGGCGACCAGCGAGCCCGCGCCCGAGCCGCGCCCGGGCCCGACCGGGCAGCCGTTGTCGCGCGCCCAGTTGATGAAGTCGGCCACGATCAGGAAGTAACCCGGGAAGCCCATCTCCAGGATGGTCTCGATCTCGAAGTCGAGCCGGGTCTGGTAGCGCAGCCGCTCGCGTTCGCGTGCAGCCGGATCGGGATAGAGCTGGCCGAGCCGGACCTCGAGCCCTTCGTGCGAGGCGATCCGGAAGTACTCGGCCATCGGCACCGGCACGTCGCCGATGCGCGGCGTCGCGAAGTCCGGCAGTTGCGGCTTGCCGAGCACGAGCTCGAGGTTGCAGCGCTTGGCGATCTCGACCGTGTTGGCGAGGGCGCTCGGCAAGTCGGCGAACAGCGCCTCCATCTGCGCCTGCGACTTGAAGTACTGCTCGCGGCTGAAGCGCCTGACGCGCTTCGGGTTGGCGAGCATTTCGCCTTCGGCCACGCACACTCGAGCGTCGTGCGCCTCGTGGTCGTCGGGGCCCAGAAACTGCACGCCGTGCGTCGCGACCACCGGCAGGCGCAGGCTCGCCGCAAGCTCGACGGCGGCACGCAGATGCGACTCGCTGCCCGGCATGCCGTTTCGCTGCACTTCGATGTAGAAGCGGTTGCCGAACACACTGCGCGCACGCTCGGCCAGCGCGCGTGCGCGGCTCGCGTCGCCCGCCATGAGCGCCTGGCCGATCGCGCCGCTCTCGGCACCCGAGAGCACGATCAGGCCCGCGCCGCACTCCGCCAGCCACTCCCACTTGATCAGGGCATGGCCCCGCTCGGCATTGCGCAGCCAGCCGCGCGACAGCAACTCGCAGCAGTTGAGGTAGCCCTCGCGGTTCTGCACCAGGACGACGAGACGGCTTGCATGCCTTTCGCTGCCTTCGGCCTCCAGGCACAGCTCGACGCCGATGATCGGCTTGACGCCCGCGGACCGCGCCGCGCCGTAGAACTTGACCGCGCCGAACAGGTTGCTCAAGTCAGTGATGGCGAGCGCGCCTTGCTGATCGGCGGCCGCCGCGGCCGCGCCTTCGTCGATGCGAAGCGTTCCATCGGAGACCGAATATTCGGTGTGAACACGCAGGTGAACGAAAGGCATGATCGGCATTCTAGAGAGGCCACAACCCTGCTCCGGACGCAGAAACGAGACTTCCGTTAGGCTTGTCTGCCGCGGAGGAACAAATGATGAAAGACGCGACTCCGAAAGCGAGTCCGGCCGGCCGCCCAGCTGTCTTGGCCGCTCGCTACGCCAGCGTCCGCCAGGCCAGTCTGGCGCTTGCGGCGCCGCTCTCTGCCGAAGACTGCCAGGTGCAGTCGATGCCCGATGCCAGCCCGACCAAGTGGCACCTCGCGCACATCACCTGGTTCTTCGAGACCTTCCTGCTCGAGCGCTTCGAGCCCGGATTCAAACCGTTCGATCCGGCATTTCGCGTCGTCTTCAACAGTTACTACCAGGGCGTGGGAGAGCAGTTCCCGCGCGCACGGCGAGGACTCATCACGCGGCCGACACTGGCCGACGTAAAGCGATATCGCGCGCACGTCGACGATCACATGCTGGCACTGATCGAGGCTCGTCAAGGCGACGCCGAGATCGAAGCACTGGTCACGCTCGGCCTGCAGCACGAGCAGCAGCACCAGGAGTTGCTCCTCACCGACATCAAGCACGCGCTCGGAAGCAATCCGGTTTCGGCCGCTTACGCGAAACGCTGGCCGATGGCGCAGGTGCAACCACAGCCGACACGCTGGTTCGGCCACGAAGGCGGCCTGGTGGAACTCGGTCACGATGCTGCGCGCGACGGCGCCTTCTGCTTCGACAACGAGACGCCGCGCCACCGTGCCTTTGCCGCGCCGTTCGAGATCGCGTCCCGCCCCGCCACGTACGGCGACTTCCTGGCTTTCATGGACGACGACGGGTATGCACGGCCCGAGCTCTGGCTATCGATGGGCTGGGACTGGGTGCAGTCAGCGCGACGAACGGCGCCGCTCTACTGGCTTCGCGACGAGGCGCGCTGGCTCAACCACACGCTCCAGGGCACGGTCGAGATCGACCCGCACACGCCGGTCTGCCATCTCAGCTTTTTCGAGGCCGACGCTTTTGCGCGCTGGTCCGGCGCGCGCTTGCCGACCGAGCTCGAGTGGGAACATGCGGCCCGGGCCCTGCACTCGCCGATCGTCGGCAACTTCGCCGACCGCGGTGTCTTCCATCCGATGCCGCAGACCGCACCGTTCGGCGACGAGCCGGTGCAGATGTTCGGCGACGTCTGGGAGTGGACGAATTCCGCCTACCTCGCGTATCCCGGCTACCGGCCGCTCGAAGGTGCCGTCGGCGAATACAACGGCAAGTTCATGTGCAACCAGTTCGTGTTGCGCGGCGGCTCGTGCGCCACGCC
>JBDTNU010000239.1:0-5937 GCA_039933535.1 Caldimonas sp.
AGCCCGGCGGCAGCGTCGAATACAACAACGAGGAGCCGGGCGCCGAATGGCTGCAGCGCCTGACCCATGCCTTTCCGAAGTTCGCGTGGATCAACCCCGAGCCGCAAGGCGTGTGGGGCTATCGGCAGAGCATCTCGGTGATCCAGCAGCTGATGAACCAGCGCATGTTCCCGCTCACCTTGCCTGGGCTCGAAGGAGCCATGCGACTGCTCGTCAAATGACCTTGCGCCCGGCGCCGCTGCGGGCGCTGTGGTGGTCGACGCTCGCGATGCTGCTCGGCGGCTGCTCGAGCCTGCCCTTCTTCTCCAGCAAGGACGAGGCCGGGGCGGCAGCGCCCCGCGAGCCCGCAGTCGCGCTCTACGAGTTCGAGGTCGAAGCTCCTCCGCCCTTGCGCGCCCTGCTGCTCGAATACCTCGACCTCGCTCGCTTCCAGAAAGCGCCCAAGTCCGAAGGCATCGCCGGGCCGGAGATCGACCGGCTGGTTGCGGCGGCGCCCGCGCAAGCCCGTGCGTTACTCGAGACCGAGGGCTATTTCGACTCGATGGTGAAGATCGCGCAGGCCCCCGTTGCCGCGGGCCTGCCGCGCATCGTCATGACGATCGCGCCCGGCGCGCGCGTCACGGTGCAATCCGTCTCCGTCGAGTCGACCGAGCCGCTCGCGCCGCGCCTGTACACGCGCGACGAGCCCTGGACCGACCGCCTCGAAAAGCTGCGTGAGACCTGGACGCTCAAGCCCGGCCAGCCGTTTCGCCAACCCGCATGGAGCAGCGCCAAGAACAACGCGCTCGGCGAGCTGCGCGCCGACGGCTACCCGACCGCCGACTGGAAATCGACGCATGCCAAGGTCGACGCGAGCGCGGGCACCGCCGCGCTCGACGTCGTCATCGAAGGCGGGCCGCTGTTCAGGCTCGGCCCGATCCGCATCGAAGGCATCAACCGCTACGACGAGGACGCGGTGCGCCGCCTGGCCACCTTCCACGTCGGCGAGGCCTACAGCGAAAAGCTGCTGCTCGACTACCAGGAGCGCATCGTCAAGGTCGGGCTGTTCGAGGGCGCCTCGGTCGAGCTCGACGCGACCGGCCCGCCCGACGCCGCGCCGGTGGTCGTCAAGGTGAAGGAGCTGACGCAGCAGTCGGCCACATTCGGCATCGGCTACAGCGCCAACACCGGCCCGCGTGTCTCGCTCGAGCACTACGACCGCAAGGTGTTCGGCCAGCCGTGGATCGCGCACAGCACGATCTCTCTCGGACCCGACCTCAAGACCGTCGGCACCGAGTTCACCTCGTATCCGCAAGACAACCTGTGGCGCAACCTCGCCGCCGCCAACATCGAGCAACTGCTCGCCGCCGACGAAACGCGAGACAGCTGGACCGCACGCGTCGGCCGCTCGCAGGACACGACGCGCTTCGAGCGCCTCTTCTATGCCGAGGCGGCGCACGCACGCGTCTCGAGCGCGCCGCTCACGAACTCGGCCGAGGCGGTCTCGGGCAACTACCACTGGCTGCGCCGCGACCTCGACAACATCCTCGCACCGACCGCAGGCACGGCCCTGTCGCTGCAAGGCGGCGCCGGCTTCGGCAAGGGCGTGGAGACGCGCTCCGACGTCGCCGGCGAAGAGCGCAGCCGCGGCCCCTTCGTTCGCGCCTACGCGCGCTACAGCTGGTTCCGGCCTTTCGGCCAGTGGTTCGCGAACGCCCGCGTCGAGGCCGGCGAGGTGTTCGTGCACAACCGGATCGCCGTGCCCGACACCGTGCTGTTTCGTGCCGGCGGCGAGGACTCGGTGCGCGGCTACGGCTATCGAACGCTCGGGCCGACGGTGAACGGCGCGGTGGTCGGCGGTCGCGTGCTGCTGACGGGCAGCGTCGAGATGGAGCACCCGCTGACCGATCGCATACCGGCCTTGCTCGGGGCGGTGTTCGTCGACGCCGGCAACGCCGCCGATCGCTGGAACGAGCTGCATCCGGTGTTCGGCTACGGCGTCGGCCTGCACTACCGAAGCCCCGTCGGTCCTCTGCGTCTCGACCTCGCCTACGGCCAGCACGAGCAGCGCTTTCGGATCCACATCAGCATCGGCATCGCCTTCTGAGACGAGCCCGATGGCCGACGATCCGACACCCGAAGAGACGCTGGCGAAGCCAGCGCCGCCACGCCCGCGTCGTCGTTTGCGGCGCTGGCTGGGCGGCAGCCTCGCGACGCTGTTCCTGCTGATCGCGCTGGCGGTCGTCGCCCTGTGGTGGGCGCTGCACAGCGCCACCGGCACGGCCTGGTTGCTTCCGCTCTTGCCACGCATGACGATCGTCGCGCCGCACGGCTCGCTGATCGGCGACTTCTCGGCTGACCGCATAGAGATCACGCTGCCCGGCACGACCGGCGTGCTGCGCCTCGACGCGCCGCGCTGGCACTCGCTCGATGCCAGCCGCGGCGACCACGGCCGCTGGCTGCGCCTGACGATCGCGACGCTCCATGCCGACCGCGTCACGCTCATGCGCAAGCCGAGCACGGCGCCGGCGAGCAGCGAGCCTTCGTCGCCGCCGCGAACCTTGCGCCTGCCGATCGAGATCGAGATCCTCGACGCGAGCGTCGACGAGCTGCGCTTCGGCGCTGCCGATGCCGCGCCAACCTTGCGCGCGCTGCACGCTCGCGTGCACCTCGGCGACGACGGCGGCGCGCAGCATCGCTTCGATTCGCTCACGGCGATGCACGAAGAGGCGAGCGCGACAGGCAGCGCGACGATCGCCGCCGATGCGCCTTTCGAGACGAACGCACGCCTCGCGCTGTCGTCTTCGCGGTCGACGCCGGCGTGGCAGGCAAGCGCCAGCGCGACCGGGCCGCTCGATGCGCTCGGTGTCCAGGCGACGGCACGCGTCACGCCTTCGCCGACGCATCCCGCGCAATCGCTCGACGCGAAAGCCGTCGTCCATCCGTTCGCCAGCTGGCCGCTCGGCGAGATGAACTTGTCGACCGATGCGCTCGATCTCTCCGCCTTCTCCAGTGCCGCGCCCGCGACGACCTTGAGCGGCCACGCGATCGCGACGACGAGCGGCGTGGACCGGCCGGCCACCGTCTCCGTGGAGCTGCGCAACGCACGCGCCGGCCGCTGGAACGAAGGCCTGTTGCCGGTGCAGATCCTCAGCGCAGAGTTGCAGGCGCGACCCGACGACCCGCGCGTGCTCGACATCCGCTCGCTCTCGGCCGAGCTCGGTTCGAGCCGCCTGCCCGGTGGCCGCGTCGTCGCCCACGGAGGCTGGGCGCCCGATCGATGGAACGTCGAGCTCGACGTCGACAAGCTCAAGCCCTCGGCGCTCGATGCACGCGCGCCGGAGACGGCGCTCGACGGCAAGGCCACGGCGACGGGCACCGGCTTCGGCTCGGCCGCGCCGGCAGGCGCGTGGGTCATCGAGCTCGCCGCGGACCTCGCTGGCCAGTTGTCGGACCGTCGCTTGCCGCGTGCCGCGCCCCGCCTCGCGCGCTTGCACGCGGTGGCGCGGATCGGCGAGCGCGAGATCGATGTGCGCAGCGCCGAAGCCACGCTCGGCGATGCGAAGGCGACCCTGAAGGGACGGCTGCATCGCAGCGCCGCCGACGCACCGTGGCAGACGACCGGCCAGGCGACGATGGTCGACTTCGACCCGGCGCCGTGGTGGCCGGGCAGTGCCGATTCGCTGCTCGCGCGTGGCAGCAACAAACTCAACCTGAAGAGCGAGTTCGACCTGACGTGGCGCGCTGGAGCGAGCGCCTCGATCGTCGACCGGATCGTCGCCTCGCGCGGCAACGCCAAGCTCTCGCTGACCGACAGCATGCTGGCCGGCGTGCCGCTGCAAGGCGACGCGAGCTTCGCCAACAGCGACGGCACGGCGCAGCCCGTGTTCGACCTCACGGCCGCCGGCAATCGCGTCAAGGGTCAGGGCCGCATCGGCGCGAGCGGTGCGCAGGACAACTGGCAACTGACGATCGACGCGCCACAACTGGCACGGCTCGCGCCGCTGGCGCGCGCGCCCGGCAGCGCGGCGTCGGCGCCTGTTGTCGCCGGCACGCTGAGCGCGACCGCGCGCATCGATGGCCGATGGCCCGACCTGAAGAGCGAAGGCGAGGTGCACGGCAACGCGCTTCGCTATGACAGCGTCGCGGTCCGCCAGGCCGAGGGCAAGTGGCGACTCGGCAGCGCTGGCGACGCGGCCATGACCGGCACGCTCGCCCTCGACGGCATGACGGTGTCGGGCCGCGCCATCGCGCGGGTTCGCGCCCAGCTCGACGGCACGGCGCGCGCGCACAAGGCCGAGCTGCGCGTCGAGTCGGATGCCTTGCCGCCCGAGTGGGTCGAGGTGGTCGCGGCGTCTCGTGGCGCGTCGGGCGTCGATGCAGGATCTGCGGCCGCGTCGCCGCCGTCGGTGCGGGCGTCCGCTGCGTCGTCGAGTACCGCCGCCACGCAAGCCGCCGGCCGCAGCGCCGTCGTCCTGCGCCTCGAGGGCGGCCTCGTCGACTCCGGCGGCGAACGTGCCGCGGGATGGGCCGGCACGCTGCACGAGCTCGTCGCGCAGGGCACGGAAGCGCCGCGCCGCACCTGGCTCAGCGCGCGCGAGCTTCGCGGCAATGTCTTCTGGGGCGGCGGGCCGCCGCGCGCCAGCCTCGAGCCGGGTTCGGCCGAGCTCCTCGGCGCCACGATGCGATGGAGCCGCCTGGTCTGGCAAGGCAACGACGCGCGCGGCGCCGGCGCGAAGCTCGAAGCATCGGCGACGATCGACCCGCTGCCGATCGCGCCCTTGCTGCGCGCGCTGCAGCCCGACTTCGGTTGGGGCGGCGACCTGGCCGTCGGAGCGCGCATCGAGGTTCGCGGCGCGCCCGCGGTCAGCGTCGACGTGGTTGTCGAACGTGCGCGCGGCGACCTGACCGTCACCGACGAGATCGGCATGCAGAACCTGGGCTTCACCGACCTGCGCCTCGGCGTCGCCGCCAAGGATGGCGTCTGGAATTTCACGACCCTGATCGCGGGCAGCACGCTCGGCGTCGCCTCGGGCGCGGTCACGGCGCGAACCAGCGGCGCAGCGACCTGGCCGGGTGCCGCGACGCCGATCGAAGGCAAGGTCGAGCTGCGCGTCGCCAACCTCGGCACCTGGGGACGGTGGGTACCCGCGGGCTGGCGACTGACTGGCGAGCTGGATGCGAAAGCGAGCATCGGCGGCCGCTTCGGCGCGCCCGAATACACCGGCCATGTCGAAGGCGCGAACCTCGGCGTGCGCAATTTCCTGCAGGGGGTGAACGTGAAGGACGGCAGCGTCGCGATCGCCTTGCAGGGCACGAGCGCGCGCATCGAACGCTTCACGGCCAAGGGTGGCGGCGGCAGCGTCTCGCTCGTTGGCGACGCCAGCTTCGGCAGTGCGCCCGAGGCCAATCTGAAGCTGAGCGCCGACAAGTTCGAGATGCTCGGTCGCGTCGACCGGCGCATCGTCACCAGCGGCAGCGCGTCGATGCGGCTCGATGCGAAGATCCTGCAGCTCGACGGCACGTTCAAGGTCGATGAAGGGTTGATCGACTTCACCCGATCCGACGCGCCGACGCTCGGCGACGACGTCGAAGTGATCCGCCGCCCGGCCGGTGCGCCACCGCCGGTCGCGACGCCGGCTTCGGCGGCCGCGGCCGCTGCTGCGGCCGAGCCGATCGCGCCGACGGCGGCGCGCAGGGTCTCGCTCGACCTGCGCGTGGCCATGGGCGAGAAGCTGCGCATCCGCGGCCGAGGCCTCGACGCCGGTCTGCGCGGCGAGCTGCACCTCACGTCACCGGGCGGCAAGCTGGCGGTCGACGGCACGCTGCGCGCGGTCGACGGCACCTACCAGGCCTATGGCCAGAAGCTCGGCATCGACCGCGGCGTGCTCACCTTTGTCGGACCGATCGAGAACCCGCGCCTCGACATCGAGGCGACCCGGCCCAACCTCGACGTGC
>JBDTNU010000240.1:0-5915 GCA_039933535.1 Caldimonas sp.
GCACGAACATCTCGACGTTGCCGAGCTCGGCCTTGCCGCTCTGCAGGTGGTCGAGCAGCCGGCCGGGCGTGGCGATCAGGATGTCGAGCGGGCCGCGCAGCGCCTTCAGCTGCGCGCCATAAGGCACGCCGCCGACGACCGTCGACACGCGCAGGCCGCCGACATGACGGCCGTACACATCGGCCGCCTTGGCGATCTGGATCGCGAGCTCGCGCGTCGGCGTGAGCACGAGGATGCGCGGGCCGTAGCTCGTGCCCTTGTCGCGGCGCTTGGTCACGTCACCACGGGCCTGCAGCACGCGATGCAGCGCCGGCAGGATGAACGAGGCGGTCTTGCCGCTGCCGGTGGCGGCGGCGACCATCAGGTCGGTGCCGGCCATCGCCGGCGGAATGGCTGCCGATTGCACCGTCGTTGGTGCGTCGTAGCCGGCGTCCTTGAGGGCGCGTGTCAGGGCTTCGGGGAGGCCCAGGGATTCGAAAGTCATGATGTCTTCTTCTCTGTCGTCGAACGCGAGCGCCGCCGCTTGCGCGCGGCAACGCTCGAGCACCTGCCAGTGGCGGGTGCAAAGTCGCGGTCCGTTTCGGCGGAGGGGTGCGACGGCATCGCCGCCGACCAGCGCAGAAATCGGCAACTCGAGGCCGAGACGGTCAGAGGGATGAGCGAATCGCCGCGAGCGGGACAACCCGTCTTGCGGCAAGCCTTCGATTCTACATCGTTTTGCTGCAGCGCCGCATCAGTCGCTCACGCCCGGAGGAAGTGTTCCCGGTAGTAGGCCAGCTCCTCGATCGATTCCCTGATGTCGGCCAGTGCCGTATGCGCCTGCGCCTTCTTGAAGCCGGACAGGATCTCCGGCTTCCAGCGCCTTGCCAACTCCTTCAGAGTGCTGACGTCGAGGTTTCGGTAGTGGAAAAACGACTCGAGTGCCGGCATGGTCGCGGCGAGAAAGCGCCGGTCCTGGCAGATGCTGTTGCCGCACATCGGCGACTTGCCCTTGCCCACATAGAGCTGCAGGAAGGCGATCACCTCGCGCTCGGCGGCGGCTTCGTCGACAGCCGAGGCCTTGACCCGGTCGGTCAGGCCGCTGCGTCCGTGCGTACCGGTATTCCATGCGTCCATGCCGGCCATCACGGCATCGCTCTGGTGAATCGCGAAAACCGGGCCCTCGACCTGCTTCTTCAACTGCGGATCGGTGACGATCACCGCGATCTCGATGATCCGATCGCGCTCGGGAAAGAGCCCGGTCATCTCCAGATCGATCCAGATCAGGTTCGCGTCGTCGGTGGCAAGTTCGGTGTCGGTCATTCGCCCATCGTAAGCGCCGATCCGGTCCCACGCCTACACTTTCGCCGATGACTTCCGGGAGTTGGACGCTCGTTTTCGCTGCGGCGCTGGTTGCCTCACTGGCCCTGCGAGCATGGCTCGCCGCGCGGCAGGTGCGGCACGTGGCGCGCCATCGCGAGAGCGTGCCGGAGCCGTTTCGCGCCACGGTCCAACTTGCCGCGCACCGCAAGGCCGCTGGCTACACGCTCGCGAAGATTCGTCTCGGCCAATGGCAGATGGTCTTCGGCGCGGTCGTCCTGCTCTGCTGGACCTTGTTCGGCGGCCTCGAGGCGCTCAACTCGATGCTTCGCGACACGATCGCGCCGCGCTGGGGCGGCCTGACCTACGAGGTCGCGCTGGTCGCCGCCGTGATCGCGATCGAGGCGATCCTGAATCTCCCGCTCGATCTGTACGCGACCTTCGGCATCGAAGCAAAGTTCGGCTTCAACCGCATGACATGGCGCCTCTGGATCGCCGACGCCCTGAAGGGCTTGATGCTCGCCATCGTCATCGGCCTGCCGCTGCTCGCCCTCGTGCTCTGGATCATGGCCGCCACCGGGCCGCTGTGGTGGCTGTGGGCCTGGGCCGCGTGGACGGTGTTCAACCTGGGCGCGCTGGTCATCGTGCCGACCTTGATCGCGCCCTTGTTCAATCGCTTTCAGCCGCTCGCCGACGCCTCGCTCGAAGCGCGCGTGCGCGCCTTGATGACGCGCGCCGGCTTCGCCGCGAAGGGTCTGTTCGTCATGGACGGCAGTCGCCGCTCGGCGCATGGCAACGCCTACTTCACCGGCTTCGGCGCGGCGCGCCGAGTCGTCTTCTTCGATACGCTCTTGGCCCGGCTGGCGCCCGAGGAAGTCGAGGCCGTGCTCGCGCATGAGCTCGGCCACTTCAAGCTCGGCCATATCGCGCGCCGGATCGGCGCCATGCTGTTGACGGCGCTGGCGCTGTTCGCGGCGTTCGGCTTTCTCGCCTCGCAGACCTGGTTCTACATGGGCCTGGGCGTGCGACCGACGCTCGGTACGCCGAACGATGCGATCGCCCTGATCCTGCTGATGTTCGTCGCGCCGGTGTTCGGCTCGTTCATCGCGCCACTGTTCGCCGGTCTCTCGCGCCGCCACGAGTACGAAGCCGACGCGTGGGCGGCGCGCCACGCCGACGGCCGCGCCCTCGCCTCCGCTTTGCTGAAGCTTCATGAAGACAACGCATCGACGCTGACGCCCGACCCCGTCTACGCGCGCTTCTACTACTCGCATCCGCCTGCGGTCGAGCGGCTCGCCGCGTTGGCGCCATTGAACGCCCAAGGGGGGCTCGCATGAGCTGCCGGACCGCTCCCAGGGCGAATACCAGAGCGCGTAGCGCGGAGGTTTCCCGATGACCGATTTCCTGGTGCAGAAGTGCACGCAGCGTGCCGTCGCGATGAGCGACGTCGAAGTCCAGCGCCACCTGGCGCAGTTCAGTGGTTGGCACCTGTCCAGCGGCGCGATCGAAAAGACCTTCGCCTTCAAGGCCTGGCTCGAGACCGTGGCCTTCGTCGACGCGCTGGCCTGGGTCTGCCACGTCGAAGACCACCATCCGGAGTTGCTCGTGTCGTTCGACCGCTGCACGATCCGCTTCTCGACGCATTCGGCCGGCGGCATTTCGCGCAACGACTTCATCTGCGCCGCCAAGGCCGATGCCCTCATCGCCTTCGTCGGCTGATCTCGAAGGTCTCGTCGTCTCGGGCCACGGTCGGCACGTCGTCGTCGAGGCCGCCGACGGCAGTCGGCTTCTCTGCCACGCGCGCGGCAAGAAAAGCGAATGCGTGGTGGGCGACCGGGTTCTCTGGCAGCGCACCGGCGACGAAGGCGTGGTCGAGGCGACCTTGCCGCGCCAGAACCTGCTTTACCGCCAGGACGAATGGAAGACCAAGGCCTTTGCCGCCAACCTCGACCAGCTGCTGGTCGTCGTCGCCGCCGAGCCGGTGTTCAGCGAATCGCAGCTGGCACGCTCGTTGATCGCCGCACGCGCCGCCGCGATCCCGGCACGCATCGTCCTGAACAAGCACGATTTGCCCGCGTGGGCCGCCGCGGAGGCGCGGCTCGCGCCCTATGTGAGGATGGGCGTCGACGTGATCGGCGTCGCGCTGAAGAACGAGCCCGCGGAAGCGCACGCCCTGCTCGCGCCATTGCTCGCCGATCGAACCACGCTCGTGCTCGGTCCGAGTGGCGCCGGCAAGAGCACGCTCGTCAACCTGTTGGTAAAAGACGCCAGGGCGCAGGTCGGAGAAGTCTCCGAGGCACTGAACACCGGCCGCCATACGACCACGGCCACGCACTGGTACTGGATCGATCCGGAGCGTCGCGGCGCTCTCATCGACTCGCCAGGATTCCAGGAATTCGGCCTGCGCCACATTGCGGTGAACGACCTCGCCGGACTCATGCCTGACATCGGTGCGCACGCCGAGGCGTGCCGCTTCTACAACTGCACGCATCTTCACGAGCCCGGCTGCGGCGTGCTGGCAGCGATCGAGCGGGGCGAGATCGGCGAATCGCGCTATCGGATCTACCGCGAAGTGCTGGCCGAACTGAAAGGCTGAGCCCGACTAGCCGATCAGGTTGGCCAAGGACAGCAGGGCCAGCAGCAGCATCCACAGAACCACCGAGCGCCAGACCAGGCCGACCACGCTGCGCAGGTGGCCGAGCTCCGGGATCGGCCCGGGCGTCGAGCCCGCTGCCTCCGCCGAATCGGGCGGCGCGCCTGCTTCGAAGGTCTTGGCGCGATCGCGCGTGAGTCCCGGCGCCGATCCGCCGCCAAGGCGAACACCGACTGCACCTGCCGCGGTGGCGAGGATCACGCCCTCGTTGTCGTACCTCCACAGGCCGGCATCGCGCCGCCAGCAGTTGACGGCTTCCTCGAAGTTGCCGACGACGGCAAAGCCGGAAGCCGTGAGCCGGGCCGGCACGTGGTCGAGCAACTGGAACAGGCGCAGCGACAGCGCCATCAGCGTTTCGTTGCCGGCCAGGGCCGCGTCGCCGCTCTTGAAGGCCCAGTAGCGGCTCGCCAGCTCGGCCATCCGATAGAGCACGGCGCCGGCCGGCCCGAGGCCGAAACTCGAGAGCAGAACGAACCAGAAGAAAACGCCGAACACGTGGCGATGCGCGGCCAGCAGCGAGTGCTCGATCACGTGGCGCAGAAGCTCGGAGGCCGGCAACTCGCTCGCGTCGAGATGGCGCCATTCGCTGAGCAAGCGGCGCGCTTCCGACTCGTCGCCGTGATCGAGCGCATCGCGAATGTCGGTGAAGTAATGGCTGAACTGGCGAAAGCCGAGAGTCAGATAGAGCACGCCCACGTCGAACGCGAGGCCGAGCATGCTGTGGATGCGATCGAGGCCCGCGAAGAGAGCCCAGGTCAGGAGCGCCGGCGCGAGCACGGTGACGCACCAGACCACCCAGGCGTGGCTTTCCCGGCCGGCGTCGAAGTTGCGCGCGGTCCAGCGCATCCATCCGGTGAGCGCGTCGTGAATGACGTTGCCGCGGGGCAGCGGCTTGACTTGCTCGAGCAACAGGGCGAACAAGACGGCGAAAAAACTCATCGCGGTCGATCATACCGGCGGGGTCGCTCGGGACCGCGCCCGAGGCGACGCACGGCAGCCTGCAATGGACGTTTCAGGCCGACAGAAAGCGATAGAAGTTGCGCAACATGGCGGCGGTCGCGCCCCAGATGAAGTAGCGGCGCGGCCGGCCCTCGGCATCGGTTCCGGACCACGGGATCGAAAGAAATTCGCGCAGCGTCCCGTCGATCTCGACGGCATGGCGCTGGTGGTGCGCGGGATCCATCAACCAGGCCAGCGGCACCTCGAACACCTCGGCGACCTCGTCCGGATCGGTCTTCAGATCGAAGCCGGGCCGCACCAGGCCCACCACCGGCGTGACGACGAAGCCGGTACCGGTGGTGTAGGTCGGCAGGCTGCCGAGCACTTCGACCTGCGCCGGATGCAGACCGATCTCTTCCAGAGCCTCACGCAGCGCGGTGGCGGTCGCGTCGGCGTCGAAGAGCTCCGCACGCCCACCCGGAAAGCTGATCTGGCTCGGGTGGTCGGTGAGATGGTCGGTCCGCTGCGTCAAGAGCACGGTCAGGACGTCGTGCAGGACGATGCCGATCAGCACCGAAGCGTCCGCGGCGGCCCGCTCGACGAAGCGCCGTTCGGCCGTGATCTCGGGCTGCCATGCCGGCGGCGCGGTGAATCGCGTGCGGATCGCCGTCGGAACAAGACTGGCGGCGGCGACCGCGGGAAGATGCGAATCGAGACCGAGAACCGGAAGATCCTCGGGCTTGAACGTCAAAGCCACAGCCGTCGAGCTTTTGCGTCGTCCGGCCGCGCCGGACTTGACGTCGTCAAGCCAATTTTTCTTTGATGCGCGCCGATTTGCCCGAGCGATTGCGCAGGTAGTAGAGCTTGGCGCGGCGCACATCGCCGCGGCGCTTGACCTCGATGGTCGCGATCAGCGGACTGTAGGTCTGGAACGTGCGTTCGACGCCTTCGCCACTCGACACCTTGCGAACGATGAAGCTCGAATTGAGGCTGCGGTTGCGCTTGGCGATGACAACGCCTTCGA
>JBDTNU010000241.1:0-5911 GCA_039933535.1 Caldimonas sp.
GCATCCTCGTGCTCACGCCGACGCGCGAGCTCGCGATCCAGATCGCCAAGGCGGCTGATGTGTACGGCCGTCATGTCGGCGGCCTGCGCGTGTCGACGGTGGTCGGTGGCGTGCCCTACGGCGCGCAGCTGAAGGCGCTGCGCGGTCCGCTCGACATCCTGATCGCCACGCCCGGCCGGCTCCTCGACCACCTGCAGAGCGGCAAGGCCGAGCTCGGCAACGTCGAGATGTTCGTGCTCGACGAAGCCGATCGCATGCTCGACATGGGTTTCATCGACGACATCCGCACCATCGCCGACCACGTGCCGGCGACGCGCCAGACGGTGATGTACAGCGCCACCTTCCTCGGCAACGTCGGTGGCCTGGCGCGCAGCCTCTTGCGCGATCCGCAGAAGGTCGAGGTCGCGTCGCATACCGACACCCACGCCAACATCGAACAGCGCCTGCACTGGGCCGACAACGCGGCCCACAAGAACGCGCTGCTCGACCACATCCTGACCCAGCGCGAGATGGAACAGGCGCTGGTGTTCACGAGCACGCAGCGCGATGCCGACTGGCTCGCCGACCGCCTGGCCGACATGGGCCATCACGTCGCCTCGCTGCACGGTGGCCATCCGCAAGGCCGACGCAATCGGGTGCTGCAGGACCTGCGCGACCGGCGCCTCAAGATCCTCGTCGCCACCGACGTCGCGGCGCGCGGCATCGACGTGCGGACCATCAGTCACGTCGTCAACTACGGCCTGCCGATGAAGCCGGAAGACTACGTGCACCGCATCGGCCGCACCGGGCGCGCCGGCGTCAACGGCCTGGCGGTAACGCTGGCCGAGCGCATGGACACCGGCATGATCCGCCGCATCCAGCAATTCACGACGCAGGCGATTCCGGTCGCCACGATCGGCGGCCTCGAGCCCAAGGCGCCGGCGCCCAAGATGTACGCGAGCGCGCCGGGATCGAGGGCTCCCGATCGCGCGCCGCGTCGCGCCGACCCGCGTCGACCGGTCGAGCATCGGGGCAACGATGGCCCGGCCCGCGCCGCGGCTCGCGGCAATCCTTTCGATCGTGCCTTGCCGGTCCGCGAAGAGCGTCGCGCGCCGGCCCGTCCCGGTCCTGCCGCCTTCAAGGGTCGCGGCAAGCCGGCCCAGCGTTCGACGCGCCCGGGCGGCTTCGCCCGCTGACCGCGCGAGCTCAGCGTCGCTGCACGGTGACGCTGACGTCCATCCCCAGGTAGTCGTCGGTCTCGCCGAACCAGCTTCCGGCGATCGGCGCCGCCTGCGAGGGATCGCGGGCCACGCCGACCCGGATCAGCTGCGTCCCACCGAGCAGGTTGTTGGTCGGATCGAAGGGCACCCAGCCCGCGCCCGGCAGGTACGCCTGCAGCCAAGCGTGGGTGTAGCCCGCGCCGACCGTGCCGCCTTCGTCGTCGCCGCCATCGAGCGCCGGGTCGTACAGATAGCCCGAGACGAAACGGGTCGCGACGCCGAGGCGGCGTGCCGCTTCCATCATCAGCAAGGCGAAGTCGCGGCACGAGCCGCTGCCCAGCTCGAGCGTCTCGAGCGGCTGCTGCGTGCCTTCCTCGTCGCGCGCCAGGTAACGGAATTTCTCGCGGATGTGCTGATTCATCGCGATCAGCAGATCGCGCGTGCCGGTCGGCCCGTCGGTACGGAAGAACTGGCGCGCCCATGCTGTGAGCAAACCGTCGGGATCGTCGTGGTACGGGCGCAGGTAGTGCTCGAGGTCGTAGCGCTCCTCGAGCGTGTAGGCGAACGGAAAGATCTCGGCGCTCGGCGACAGCGGCAGCTCGAGATTCATCGAATGCGCGTGCTCGATCGAGAAGCTGCAGACGATCTGCAGCGTGTCGGCCTTCTCCAGCGGCTGCACCAGCGCCACCGAGTTGGAAAGCGGATCCTGGATCATGCGCACGTCGGAATCCGGGCTGACGTCGAGATCGGTCGCGAGCACGCGCAAGTCGTGGCTGTCGCGCGGCCGGAACATCACGCGATGTTCGCCGAAGGTTACCGGCTGGCGATAGCGATAGACAGTCGTGTGGACGATGTCGTAGCGGACCGGCATGGGGCGTGTTCGCGGCCGCTCAGGCGCGCAGCAGCTCGACTTCGAAGATCAGCGTCGCGTTGGGCGGAATCACGCCGCCGGCGCCGCGCGCACCATAGCCGAGCTCGGGCGGGATCACGAGGACGCGCGTACCGCCTTCCAGCATGCCTTGCACGCCTTCGTCCCAGCCCTTGATGACGCGGCCGGCGCCCAGGTCGAACTCGAACGGGTCGTTGCGGTCCTTGCTCGAGTCGAACTTCGCGCCCTTCGCGCCATCTTCGTAGAGCCATCCCGTGTAGTGGACCGAGACGGGCACGCCGGCCTCGGCACGCTTGCCCGTGCCGGCGACGGTGTCGTCGAACTGGAGCCCGGAAGAAGTGGTTTGCATGGGAGTCGGTCCTTCGAAACGGAGAAACCCCGAATGATGCCAGCCGGAGATGACGGGCGTGCAGCGCCCTCAGGCGAGCGGCCAGCGCAGACGCCAACGGGCAACTGCCGAAGCCAGCCATTCTGCAAGGGTCGTGCCGTGTGCTTCGAGCCCGAGAACGGTGCCCGCCGCGCGCAAGGCGTCGAGCGGGCGCGCAAGGGCGAGCGGCTCGGCGCCGGTCTGCTTGGAGAGCTTGTCGCCGCTCGCGCTCAATACCAACGGCGTATGCAGGTAGCGCGGCGTCGGCAGTCCGAGGCTGTGCTGCAGCAGGATCTGCCGCGCGGTGTTGCTTGCCAGGTCTTCGCCACGAACGACGTCCGTGACCTCCTGGGCCGCGTCGTCGACGACGACGGCGAGCTGGTACGCCCACACGCCGTCGGCGCGCTTGAGCACGAAGTCGCCGACGCTGACGGCGACGTCCTGCGTCATCGTTCCCAGCCGCCGGTCCGTCCAGACGATGGTGTCGTTCGTATCGCTTGCAGCGCCCGTCCCGGGTGGGGACGTGCGCAGTCGGATCGATCTTGCGGACTTGCCGTTCAGGCCCGTGCGACAGGTGCCGGGATAGACGCGCTCGGCGTGGCGATCCCGCCTGGTCTCGGCCGGCGCGCTCGCGATCGCGAGATCGCGCCGGCTGCATGCGCAGGGATAGGCGAGGCCGGCGGCGACAAGGCGGTCGAGCGCCTCTTCGTAGAGCATCGTGCGCGCCGATTGACGGACCGGTGCTTCGTCGGGCCGAAGGCCGCAGCGATCGAGCTGGCTCAGGATCTCGTCGACAGCGCCGGCGACATTGCGCGGCCCGTCGAGATCCTCGATGCGCACCAGCCAGCGTCCTGCATTGGCCCGTGCGTCGAGCCACGATGCGAGCGCGGCGACAAGGGAGCCGGCATGCAGGGCGCCGGTGGGCGAGGGCGCGAAGCGGCCCATGTAAGCCCTGTCGCTGCCGATCGTCACTTGATCCGGTCGCCCACCCGGCTGCCGTGCCGGTCGAGCAGGGCCTTTCGGGTCGTCGGGCTCTCGAGTTGTTCCAGCCACCAGCGCAAGGCCAGGCCGGGCTGCGGCTTCCTGGCAGCGCCGCGGCGCGCCGCGACCGGCGTCCGCCACGCGTAGCCGAAACGCCCTTCGATTCGATCGCGCTGCACGCTCTTGACGACCAGGCGGCCGGCGGCGATGTGGTCGCGAGCCATGGGCTCGGGAACGAAGCCGCATCCGAGCGAGCGCAGCAGCGCGTCGATCTTGGAGCGCATGTCGCTCACCGTCAGCACATCCTGCCCCGGCAGCAGATTCACGGTGACCGGGGTGAGCCGGTGCGCCGAATCGGCGACGGCGATGGCGCGGTGGTGGATCAGCTCGGTGTCGTCGAGTGGCTCGGCGGCGGCCGCCAGAGGATGGTTCGGCGCGACCGCGAAGACGAAGGGCACGGGACCGAGATCCTTCATGGTCACGCCGCTCGGCGGCTCGCGGTTGCTCATCACGCCGATCGCGAGGTCGGCCTGCCCCGTGACGAGGGCCTCCCAGGTCCCTGCCAGCACTTCACCGCGCAAGCGCAACCGGGTCGCTGGCGGCGTGGCGGTGGGCGTATTCGAGGAGTTCGAAGCGCGCGCTGCCGGCGCCGTTCGCGCCAGCGTCGCCGAGCAGGCATAGAACGACTCGCACAGCTCGAGCATCGTGGCGCGCGAGATCACATCGTCGACGGCGATCGTCAGCTGCGTTTCCCAGCCGGTGGCGACGCGCTTGACACGATTGGCCACTGCGTCGATCTGCTCGAGCAGGCGACGTCCTTCGTCGAGCAGCTCCTGACCCGCGGCCGTCAACGTCGCCTGGCGCGAGCGGCGATCGAACAGCAGGACGTCGAGCGCGTCTTCGAGCTGGCGCACGCTGTAGGTCAGCGCCGACGGCACCTTGCCGAGCTCGCGCGCCGCTGCCGCAAAGCTGCCGCTACGCGCGATCGCGTCCATCATCGTCAAGGCATCGGGCGTGAGGGCACTTCGAGGTTCGGTCATGGAGACACCGGGCGAGGGGGTCGTTCATCTTATTTGAACGGCGCCATCAACGCCGCCCCGCTGCGATGACGGTCGTCGTCCCTACATTCGAGTCATCGAAGAAAGGACTCCAATGATCACGATTCGCAAGTCTTCCGATCGCGGCTTCGCCGACCATGGCTGGCTGAAAAGCTGCCACACGTTTTCGTTTGCCGACTACCACGACCCTGCGCACATGGGCTTCGGCAACCTTCGCGTCATCAACGAGGATCGCATCACGCCGGGCAGCGGCTTCGGCACGCACGGCCATCGCGACATGGAGATCGTCAGCTATGTGCTCGAAGGCGAGCTCGCGCACAAGGACAGCATGGGCACCGGCCAGGCCAAGGATGCGCCGAGCGGCGTGATCCGGCCGGGCGACGTGCAACGCATGAGCGCGGGTCGCGGCGTCCAGCACAGCGAGTTCAACAACGCGCCGGATGCAAGCACGCATTTCCTGCAGATCTGGATCGAGCCCAACGTTCGCGGCATTCCCGCCGAATACGAGCAGAAGCATTTCGACGCCGTCGCCAAGCGCGGCAAGCTGAAGCTTGTCGCCTCTCCCGATGGGCGCGACGACTCGTTGACGATCCACGCCGACGCCTCGATCTCGGCCGGCCTGTTCGACGGCGCCGAATCGGCCGAGCTGGGCCTGGATCCGAAGCGCAAGGCCTGGGTTCAGGTCGTTCGCGGCAAGGTCGTGGTCAACGGCCAGCCGCTGGGTACCGGCGACGCGCTCGGCATCGCGCAGGAATCGTCGCTGAAGATCAGCGACGGCGAGAACGCCGAGGTGCTGGTCTTCGAGCTCGCCTGATCACTCTATCGCTCACCACCGAAACGCAAGGAACAATCAATCATGCAAAACACAATGCAGAACCAGGTCGCACTGGTCGGCCGAATCCTTCTGGGCATCTTCTTCATCATGTCCGGATTCGAGAAGATCACCGGCTTTTCGGGCACCGTCGGCTACATCGCGTCGGTCGGGCTGCCGTTGCCGCAGATCGGTGCGGTCATCGCAATACTCGTCGAGCTCGGTGGCGGCCTGATGCTCGTCTTCGGCTTCCAGACGCGCTGGGCCGCGTATGCA
This sequence comes from Caldimonas sp., assembly GCA_039933535.1. Classification (GTDB taxonomy): domain Bacteria; phylum Pseudomonadota; class Gammaproteobacteria; order Burkholderiales; family Burkholderiaceae_C; genus Schlegelella_A. The sequence continues at coordinate 5,582 of JBDTNU010000241.1, forward strand.
CTGGCCGTGTTCGCGTTGGCGTCCGGTTTCCTCTTCCACAACTTCTGGGCGGCGCCTGACGCCGACAAGACAGGTCAGTTCGTCAACTTCTGGAAGAACGTGACCATTGCCGGCGGCATGCTGATGGCCGCCGCTTTCGGCCCGGGGTCGATCAGCGTCGACGCCAGGCGTAACGCCTGATCCATCAGGCGTCGCGCGCGAGCCGGACGCCGCTGAACTGCCATTGCGCCTCGGGCGGAAAGAAGTTGCGGTAGCTCGCGCGCACATGCCCGGCCGGCGTGGCGCACGAGCCGCCGCGCAACACGAACTGGTTGCACATGAACTTGCCGT
>JBDTNU010000242.1:0-5909 GCA_039933535.1 Caldimonas sp.
CCTGGCGCGGGTCGACCCAGATGAAGGCGATGCCGCCGGAAAGAATCATCGCCAGGCGATAGCCGAGCACGGTGAGCGAGGAGCCGAGACCGCGTTCGGCGGCGGGCAGCAGGTCGGTGCGGTAGGCGTCGACGACGATGTCCTGTGACGCGGAAAGCCAGGCGACCAGGCCGGCGAGCAAGGCGAAGGCGCCCAGCGCGGATGCCGGCGGCGTCTCTGCGATCCAGAGCAGCGCACCGGCCAGCGCGAGCTGCGTCAGCACCAGCCAGCCGCGGCGCCGCCCGAGCCAGGGCGGCTCGAAGCGGTCCATGAGCGGCGCCCACAGGAACTTGAAGGTGTAGGGCAGGCCGACCAGGCTGAGGAAACCGATCGTCGCGATGTCGATGCCGTCGGCGCCGAGCCAGGCCTGCATCGCCTGTCCGGTGAGCGCCAGCGGCAGGCCCGAAGCGAAGCCGAGCACGGTGATCGCGCCGAGGCGGGCGGCCCGGTCGAGGCGCGCGTGGGTTGCTGCGCCGCGGGCGGGCGAGAGGGTCATGCGGGCGATTCTAGGGAGACGCTTGTCCTCGTCTCGACCCTCGGCGGTCAGCGCAGGCATGAGCGAGGTCCGACAATGGCGCATGTCCCCGCCGACCCGCGCCGCCGCACCCGCATTCGGCTCCGATGACTTTCGCGCCGCGCTCGCCATGTTCGCCACCGGCGTGACGATCGTCACCGCGCTCGACCCACAGGGTGCGCCGATCGGCCTGACCGCGAACTCGTTCAACTCGGTGTCGATCGACCCGCCGCTCGTGCTCTGGAGCCTGTCGCGGCAGGCCGGCTCGATGCCGGCCTTCGAGCGCGGCTCGCACTACGCCATCAACATCCTCGCCGCCGGGCAGCACGCGCTGGCCGAGCGCTTCGCGAGCAAGGACGTCGATCGCTTCGAGGGGGTCGCCTGTCGCGCGGGCACGAGCGGCGTGCCGCTGATCGAAGGCGCCGCCGCGGTCTTCGAGTGCTTCAACCGCAGCCGCTACGAAGAAGGCGACCACGTCATCTTCGTCGGCGAGGTCGAGCGCTGCGCGCGCCGCGAAGGCGCGCAACCGCTCATCTTTCACGGCGGCCGCTACTTCACGGAATTACCGCTCTAGCGGCAATTCCCGGTCGGCCTGGAGCTTCTGCCTGCGGTCCGGCGAGACGGCCGAGGTAGGTGCGGACGGCGGCGTCGCGCAGCAGCTCTGCGAACGATGGCGCGAACGTGAGCCGGCCCTTGTCGACGTAGACGAAGCGCTCGCAGCTCTCGCGCAGGATGTCGAGGTGCACCGGCTCGTTCGGGTGCAGGCAGAGGAAGACGAGCTTGCCTTCGGCGCGGAGCTTCCTGAAGAAGTCGAGCATGAAGCCGATGTAGCCGTCCTGGGTGTTGAACTGCGGCTCGTCGAACAGGTGCACGAGCGGGGAGCGGCTGGCCGCCGGTGCCATCAGCGCCTCGGGCCGGGTGCGCCTGAACGACCTCACCTGGTACGACTGGTGGTAGTGGATGGCGACGCGGTCACGCTCGCCGTAGCGCACCGCGTGGATGTCCTGGCCGGCGACGAGCACGCGCCCCGAGGTCGGCGCGTTGCTGCCGGTGATGAGCTCGAACAGCGTCGTCTTGCCCGAGCCGTTCGGACCCATGACGCCGACGACGCAGGGCTCGTCGATCCGGAAGTCGGCGGCCAGCGAGAAGGTCGTGCGCGGTCGCAGCAGGCCGCGGCGGTAGCGCTTGGTCAGGCGCTCGACGTGAAGAAGCGGGGGGCTCATGCCGGTGCTAGACGCCGAGCAGCTCGCCGCGCCGCGTGGCGTCGTCGCGCAGCGCCTCGGCCGGCCCGTGGTGAACGACGCGGCCGCGGTCGAGCACATAGACCCGGTCGGCGACCGCGAGCGCGCTCTGTACGTTCTGCTCGACGACGAGGACGGCGATGCCCTCCTGCTTCAAGCGCAGGATGGTCTTCATCACGTCTTGCACGACCTTCGGTGCCAGGCCCTGGCTGGGCTCGTCGAAGAGCACCAGGCCCGGCGAGCCGACGAGGGCGCGCGAGATCGCCACCATCTGCATCTCGCCGCCCGACAGGTTCTCGCACTCGCGCTCCATCAGGTACTCGAGGGCGCTGAAGATCTCGAAGCATTCCTTTTCCTGCCAGACGCGAAAGGCGGTCTTCTTTCGCGCGATCGAGAGATTGCGAGCGACCGTCAGGGTCGGGAAGATGCGGCGGTCGTCGGGCACCCAGCCGATGCCGCGGCGGGCGATCTGGTAGGTCGCCAGATGCGTCACGTCTGCGCCGTCGAAACGCACGCTGCCGCGCCGCGCCGGAGTCAGTCCGAGCACCGAGCGGAGCAGCGTCGTCTTGCCGGCGCCGTTGGCGCCCAGCAGCGCCACCACCTCGCCGCGGCCGACGGTGAGCGAGACGTCGAACAGCACCTGGGTGTCGCCGTAGAAGGTGTCGATGTGATCGAGGGCGAGCATCAGGGGCGTCCTCCCGGCGCCTCGAGAGCACCGAGGTTCGAGCGCTGCACCCATGGGTTCTCGCGCAGCTCGGCCGGCGTGCCGGAAGCGATGACCTGGCCCCAGTGGATCACCGAGACGTGATCGGCGAGCCGGAACAGGAAGCGCATGTCGTGTTCGATGACGACGATCGTGAGCTGCCGCTTCAGCTCGCTCACCAGATCGGCGAGGCGGGCGCTGCCCTCGGCGCCGAGGCCGGCCGTCGGCTCGTCAAGAAAGAGCAGGCGTGGCGCCGCCGCCAGCGCCACCGCGATCTCGAGGGCGCGCCGGTCGCCGTACGACATTCCCTTCGCCTGCACGTGTTCCTTGCCGGCGAGGCCGACGCGCGCGAGCACCGTCGCCGCCTCGTCGGCCGCCGCGGTGTCGGCGCGCAGGTCGCGCCAGGGCCGCAAGCTCTGGGCGCGCACCCGCGGCAGGGCGACCAGGACGTTGTCGAGGGCGCTGTCGTCGTTGAACAGGTTCATGACCTGGAACGAGCGCGAGATGCCCTTCTGCGCGATCCGGCGCGGCGGCAGGCCGGTGATGTCGGCGCCGGCGAAACGGACGCTGCCGCGGTCGGGCGCGTGGCGACCGGTGAGGACGTTGAAGCAGGTCGTCTTGCCAGCGCCGTTCGGGCCCATGATCCCCGACAGCCGCCCTTCCTCGAAAGCCAGGCTCAGGTCCTGCAGCACGACCTGGTCGCCGAAGCGCTTGTGCAGGCCGGTCGCCTCAAACAGGGCCATGCAGCGGCTCCTTGGCGAGGGCCGGCGGCGCGGCGGCGGCACGGCGCGACGCCGCCAGTCGCCGCGACGTCTCCTGCCACAGGCCGGCGATGCCTTCCGGCTTCCACAGCACCATCGCCATGAAGAGCAGGCCATACCAGAGCAGCCACGTCTCGGTGGCGGCGCCGAGGACGTCGCGGGCGAGGATGAAGAAGACGGCGCCGATCGCCGGGCCCCAGAAGCTGACGAGGCCGCCGCCGATCAGCACCATCATGACGACGAAGCCCGACGAGTGCAGGCTCATCACGTTGGGATAGGCCGACTGCTGCGCCAGTGCGAACAGGGCCCCGGCGAGGCCGGCGAAGGCCGACGCGATCGTGAAGGCCAGCCACTTGTAGAGCCAGACGTTGTAGCCGACGAAGGCCGCGCGCACCTCGTTCTGGCGGATCGCCGCGAGCACTCTTCCGAGCGGCGAATTGACGAGCCGCCACAAGATCAGCAACGAGACGGCGAAGACGACCAGGCAGAAGTAGAACAGCGCCTGGTTGCTCTTCAGCGGCACGTCGGCAAAGCCGAGCGGCAATACCGGCCGGGCGATGTTCTGCAGGCCGTCTTCGCCGCCGGTGACGACGTGCCATTTCACCGACACGAACCAGAACACCTGGCCGAACGCGATCGTGAGCAGCGCGAAGTAGATGCCGCGCTTGTGGGAGACGCAGGCGGCGACGACGGCACCGAGCAGTGCGGCGATCAGAACGGCGCCGAACAGGTCGAACCAGAGGTCGGCGAAGACGCGCTGCTGCAGGAGGCCGAAGGCGTAGGCGCCAGAACCGAAGAAGGCGCCGTGTCCGAACGATGGCAGGCCGGTGGTGCCGAGCATCAGGTTGTAGCCGAGCGCGAACAGCATCCAGATCATGACCTCGAGCGCGAGGTACTGATACAGGCCGACGCGCGTCAGCCAGAGCGGCGTCGTCGCCAGGGCGACGAGCAGCACCAGCATCGGCAATGGCAGCAGCGCGACGCGCGGCGGAGCGGTTGGCATGGGCGGGTAAACAGCGATGCGATGGCGATGGACAGACGGGAATGTACGTTCTAGGATTCGCACAAACAAGAACTTTTGTTCTTTCTAGGCAATACCCTGATGTCCGCCAGAGCCACCAACTACGCCGAGCTCAAGGAAGCGATCTCGCGCGCCTACCCGACGCTGTCGCCGCAGCTGCAGCGGCTGTCGCGCTTCGCCGTCGAGAAGCCCGACGAGCTCGCGCTCGGCACCGTCGCCGCCGTCGCCCAGGCCAACGACGTGCAGCCTTCATCGCTGATCCGCTTCGCCAACGCACTCGGCTTCAGCGGTTTCTCGCAGATGCAGCAGGTCTTCCAGAGCCACCTCGTCGAACGCTCGACGCCGTACCGCGAACGCATCGCGCAGATGCGGCGCGGCGGCAGCGCCGGCGGCGCCGAAGGCGGCGTGCTGCATCGCTTCGTCGGCGAGGCGGTGCACGAGTTGCAGCAGCTCGAGGAGCACGTCGATCCGGCCCGGCTCGACGCGGCCTCGCAGATGCTCGCGGCGGCGCCGCGCATCCATGTGCTGGCGCAGCGGCGCGCTTTCCCGGTCGCCTGCTACCTCGCCTATGCGCTGGCGCAGCTCGAGCTGCCGGTGCAGCTGCTCGACAGCGCCGGCGGCATGCTCGGAGAGTTCGCGCGCGGCATCCGTGCGGGCGACACCCTGCTCGTCGCCAGCTTTCGCAACTACACGGCGGCCGTCGTCGAGACCGCCGAGGCCTGCCGGGGGCGCGGCGTTTCCGTGATCGCGATCACCGACAGCCCCCTTTCGCCACTGCGGCCGGCCGCCGACATCTGCTTCGAGCTCGGCGACGACTCGAGCAAACCGTTCCGCTCGCTGGTCGGGCCGCTCTGCCTGGCGCAGGCACTCGTCGTCGCGACCGGCCAGGCACAGGCGGCCGCTCAAGGTCCGGCGAAAAAGCAGCCGCGCGCTGCCTCCCGCCGCGCCAAGGCCGGCAACGGGCGGGCGCGATGAACGCGGCGGCAAGTTCATCGCCGGGCCGCCCCATCGACGTCATCTGCATGGGCCGCGCCGCCGTCGACCTCTATGGCGAGCAGATCGGCGGCCGCCTCGAGGACATGCGTTCGTTCGCCAAGTACCTCGGCGGCTCACCGGCCAACACCGCCGTTGGCGTCGCCCGCCTCGGCCTGAAGCCGGCGATGCTGACGCGCGTCGGCGACGAGCACAACGGCCGCTTCGTGCGCGAGCGCCTGGCCGCCGAAGGCGTGGACGTCAGCCACGTCGGCACCGACCCGAAGCGTCTCACGGCCCTCGTCTTCCTCGGCATTCGCGACCGCGAGACCTTCCCGCTCGTCTTCTACCGCGACCAGTGCGCCGACATGGCCCTGGAGCCCGCCGACGTCGACGCTGTCTTCATGGCCAAGGCGCAGGCGCTGCTCCTCTCGGGCACCCATCTGTCGCAGCCGGGCAGCCTCGCCGCCTGCCGCCACGCCATTGCCCTGGCACGGGCCGCCGGCACCCGGATCGTCCTCGACATCGACTACCGGCCGGTGCTCTGGGGACTGACCGCGCCCGGCCTCGGCGAACAGCGCTACGTCGCCTCTGCGGCGGTCAGCCGACAGCTGCAGGAGATCGTGGCCGACTGCGATCTCGTCGTCGGCACCGAGGA
>JBDTNU010000243.1:0-5892 GCA_039933535.1 Caldimonas sp.
AGAACATCTCGCTGACGGGCCACATCATCGACTCGCTGCTCACCGTCGTCTCGGGACAGACCTGGAACAAGCTCTCCGCCGAAGACAAGAAGATCTTCGGCGAGGTGATGGTCGAAGCCGCCGACAAGGCCGGCCGCGACATCGCCGCCTCCGAGGCGCGCCTGGCCGACGAGTTCAGGAAGAAGGGCCTGAACGTCATCACGGTCGACAAGAACGCTTTCCGCGAGGCGGTGCTGAAGAACACCAAGCCGACCGACCAGGGCTATCGCCAGGAGGACTACGACCGCATCATCAACATCAAGTAGTCCCGACCGCGCCGCGCCCATGAACGAGCAGAAGATCATCGACGAGGAAGGCCACTTCCACACGGAAGACGAGGTGGTCGACCTCTCCGGCACGATCGCCGAAGGCTGGATCGCGCTGGCGCTGTTCTGGCTGCTCGGCCTCACCGTGGGCTACCAGTTCGTCACCCGCTACGTGATGAACGACTCGGCCGCCTGGACGGAGGAGGTGGCGCGCTACATGCTGATCGGCGTCGTCTTCATCGGCGCGGCGATCGGCGTGGCGCGCAACAGCCAGATCCAGGTCGACTTCTTCTACCGGCACATGCCGAAGAAGGTGGGCAGGTGGCTCTCGCGCACGGTCGACGCGTTGCGCGTGGCGTTCTTCGCCGCCACCGTGGTACTGACGATCGAGATGATGGAGAAGATCGGCAACCAGACGCGCATGACCATCGTCGACGCGCCGATGAACATCGTCTATGGCTTGTGCCTGTTCGGCTTCGCCGCCATGACCTGGCGCTCGATCCAGGTCGCACTCATTCACTGGCACCGCGGCTACAGCGTCCTCGAGCGGCCCGAGACGACCCTCGCCGATCGCTGAGGCTGCTGCCAGCCACAAAACGCCAGGATTCGCCGACATGCTGAAGGTCTTCTTCCTGCTCTTCATGGCCGGCGGCGTTCCCGTCGCCATCGCCATGGCCGGCGCCTCGCTCGCCTACGTGCTGCTGGCGGGAACCCCGCCGCCGTTCGTCGTCGTGCACCGGATGGTGAGCGGCATCGACAGCTTTCCGCTGCTCGCCGTGCCGTTCTTCATCCTCGCCGGCAACCTGATGAACAACGCCGGCATCACGACGCGCATCTTCAACTTCGCGCTCGCCCTCGTCGGCTGGCTGAAAGGCGGCCTCGGCCACGTCAACGTGCTCGCCTCGGTGATCTTCGCCGGCATGAGCGGCACCGCCATCGCCGACGCCGCCGGGCTCGGCACGATCGAGATCAAGGCGATGAAGGAGCACGGCTACCCGATCGAGTTCGCGGTCGGCGTCACGGCCGCATCGGCGACGCTCGGGCCGATCATTCCGCCGAGCCTGCCCTTCGTGATCTACGGAATGATGGCCAACGTCTCGGTCGGTGCGCTCTTTCTCGCCGGCATCCTGCCGGGCGTTTTGCTCGCCATCCTGATGATGCTCACGGTCGCGTACTACGCGCACAAGAACAACTGGGGCGGCGACATCAAGTTCTCGAGCACGCGCCTCTTCAAGGCGCTGGTCGAGCTCGCGGTCGTGGTCGGCTGGCCGCTGCTGCTCTGGCTCGCGGTGGCCCGGCTCGGCGCGCCGGCGCAGATCACGGTGCTCATCGGCCTGGCCTCCCTCTTCGTGCTCGACCGCATCTTCCACTTCGAGGCGGTGCTGCCGATCATGACGCCGGTGCTCCTCATCGGCGGCATGACGACGGGTCTTTTCACGCCCACCGAAGGCGCCATCGCGGCGTGCGTCTGGGCGATGATCCTCGGCCTGGTCTGGTACCGCACGCTCAGCTGGAAGATGTTCGTCAAGGTCTGCCTCGACACGGTGGAGACGACGAGCACGGTCCTCTTCATCGTCGCCGCGGCGTCGATCTTCGGCTGGATGCTCACCGCCACCGGCGTCACCGCCGACATCGCGACCTGGGTGCTCGGCTTCACCGACAAGGCCTGGGTCTTCCTGCTGCTCGCCAACCTGCTGATGCTCTTCGTCGGCTGCTTCCTCGAGCCGACGGCGGCCATCACCATCCTGGTGCCGCTGCTGCTGCCGATCGCCGTGCACCTCGGCGTCGACCCGATCCACTTCGGCCTGGTGATGGTGCTCAACCTGATGATCGGGCTGCTGCATCCGCCGATGGGCCTGGTGCTGTTCGTCCTGGCGCGGGTGGCGGGGCTGTCCTTCGAGCGCACGACGATGGCCATCCTGCCTTGGCTGGTGCCGCTGCTGCTCAGCCTCGTCGTGATCACCTACATGCCGCAACTGGTGCTGTGGTTGCCGAAAATGTTTTTCTCGTGACGTCCTTCGCCCGCCTGCGCCCCGCCGACGACGCCCTCGAAGTGACGAGCAAAACCGTGCTTACTGCTCGATGACGTCGGCGCCTGCTGGCGGCGTGAACCGGAAGGTCTCCGCTGGCACCGAAGCATTGGCCACGAACGCATCGAAGCGAAGCAGCGACCGCTGGCCGAAGCTGTCGACGATCTCGAGCGCGGCGAGCTCCTTGCCGCGAAAGCCGACGCGCACCGACTGGAACGCGCCGTCCTTGGCCTTCGGCTTGGCCTCGGCCCATTCCAGGCCGTCCCTGGCCGGCAAGTTGGAAAGATCGAATTCCTTGTCGAGCGAGCCACCGGCGAGCAGCGCGGCCGGCGTGGCGCCGAGCGCCTGCGTGATGCGGCGCGAACTGACCTGGTTCAGGTCGCGATCGTAGATCCAGACCTTCTCGCCGTCGGCGACGATGGTCTGCTCGAAGGGCTTGGCGTAGGCGAAGCGAAAGCGGTTCGGACGCGCGAAGTCGAAGCTGCCACTCGAGCTCTTCTTCCTGGCGCCGTCGGGCGAGGTGACGGTCTGCGTGAACTGGGCATGTCCGCTCTTCACATCGCGCACGAACTCGCGCAGCGTGTCGACGGGCGCAGCCGATGCCATGACCGATGCCGTCAGCGCACCGGCAGATAGCGCCGACAAAAGAAACCGGCGACGCCTCATTCGACTCGTGCCGGAACGAGGATGTCCCGATTGCCGTTGGTCGCCATGCCCGATACGAGGCCCGATTTCTCCATTTGTTCCAGCAAGCGTGCGGCCCGGTTGTAGCCGATGCGCAAATGCCGCTGCACCAGCGAGATCGAGGCCCGGCGATGCTGCAGGACGATGCCCACGGCCTGGTCGTACATCGGGTCGTTCTCGCCACCGCCGACGCCGGCCTCGCCGGCGAGCGCGTCGCCGCCCTCGCCGTCGAGCGTGCCGCCTTCGAGGATGCCGTCGATGTAGTTCGGCGGCCCCTGCGTCTTCAGATAGGCGACGACGCGATGCACTTCATCGTCGCTGACGAAGGCGCCGTGAACGCGGATCGGCATGCCGCTGCCCGAGGGGAGGTAGAGCATGTCGCCCATGCCGAGCAGCGCTTCGGCGCCGGACTGGTCGAGGATGGTGCGCGAATCGATCTTGCTCGAGACCTGGAACGAAAGGCGGGTCGGAATGTTGGCCTTGATGAGCCCCGTGATCACGTCGACGCTGGGCCGCTGCGTCGCCAGGATCAGGTGCACGCCGGAGGCGCGTGCCTTCTGCGCCAGGCGGGCGATCAGCTCCTCGATCTTCTTGCCGACCACCATCATCAGGTCGGCCAGTTCGTCGATGACGACGACGATGTAGGGCAGACGCTCCAGCGGCTCGGGCGAATCCGGCGTGAGGCTGAAGGGATTCGGCAGCGACTCTCCGCGCTCTGCCGCCTCGGCCAGCTTCTTGTTGTAGCCGGCGACGTTGCGCACGCCGAGCTTGCTCATCAGCTTGTAGCGCCGCTCCATCTCGCCGACGCCCCAGTTGAGCGCGTTGGCGGCCTGCTTCATGTCGGTGACGACCGGGCAGAGCAGGTGCGGGATGCCTTCGTAGACGCTCATCTCGAGCATCTTCGGATCGATCAGGATCAGGCGCACGTCGCGCGCCTCGGCCTTGTAGAGCAGCGACAGGATCATCGCGTTGATGCCCACCGACTTGCCCGCGCCGGTCGTGCCCGCCACCAGGCAGTGCGGCATCTTCTGCAGGTCGGCGACGATGGGGTTGCCGACGATGTCCTTGCCCAGGCCGATCGTGAGTTGCGAGCCCGAGTCGGCGTACGCCTGCGAGCCGAGAACCTCCGAGAGACGGATCGTCTGCCGCTTGGCGTTGGGCAGCTCGAGCGCCATGGTCGTCTTGCCCGGAATCGTCTCGACGACCCGGATCGAGACCAGGCTGAGCGATCGCGCCAGGTCCTTGGCCAGGCTCACGACCTGCGCGCCCTTCACGCCCACGGCCGGCTCGATCTCGTAGCGCGTGATCACCGGGCCGGGCGAGGCGGCGACCACGCGCACCTCGACGCCGAAGTCCTTGAGGCGCTTCTCGATCAGGCGCGAGGTCATCTCGAGCGAATCGGCGCTCACCGATTCGACCCGCTGCGGCGCCGAGTCGAGCAGGTCGACCTGCGGCAGCTTGGTGTCGACCAGCTCGGTGAACAACGGCTTCTGCCGCTCCTTGACCACGCGCGTGCTCTTGGGCACATCGACGAGCGTGGGCTCGATCACGATCGGCAAATGATGCTCGTGCAGTTCGTGCTCGACCTCGACGATCTCCTCGCGCTCGCGCATCGCCTCTTCGCCCAGGCGAACGTCTTCGGCGCGCTCGATCCGCGAAGCGCGGCGCGTGCGCAAGGATTCGATGGAACGGCCGATCTTTTCAGCCGCAGCCAGCCAGGAAAAGCCGAGGCCCAGCGCAATGCCGGCGACGAGCACGGCGATCCAGAGCACGCCCGAGCCAGCGAATCCGAGAAAGGTCTGGCTCGACTTGCCGAGCGCATAGCCGAGCACACCCCCCGCGTTGCCGCCGGCGACCAGCGTTTCCCATTGATACAAGCGCGTCCACTCGAGCGACGCGCTTGCAGTGAGCAGCAACGCGAGACCGAGCCAGAGATGCCAGGCCGGCGCGCCTTCGATCGGCGCCGGTGCACCGGCATTCGCGCGCAGCACGCGCGCCAGTCCCCCGAGCCAGGCACGGGCCGCGACCAGCACGGCCCACCACACCGAATAACCGACGAGAAAGAAGACGACGTCGGCGAACCACGCGCCGGCGAGGCCCGCCTTGTTCTGCACTGCGCCGCCACTGCCCGAGGTCGAAAACCCCGGATCGGCAGCGCTGTGCGTTGCCAGCGCGATCACCACCAGGGTCCAGGCTGCGGCGCCGGCAAGCAGGGCGAATTGAGCGCGCCAGGTCGGCGTATGCGCCGCGCCCGCCGCAGCGTCAGGGCCGCCTTCGTAGCGGAGTGATCCGAGGGGAAAAGTCATCCACGAATTGTGCCCGTCCTCGCTACGGTCGAGGGACGTGATCGGGCTTGCGACGGGACACCCCGAGCGGGCCCGCGCGCCGCACGGGGGCAGGCCCGCGGCGAAGGCGCGAGCGTGAGGGCACCCTCTACGCGGTGAGTTGTTCCTTGATCACGACCCAGCCGTTTTCCTGGGTCTGCACCATGCCACGACCCTCGAGGTCCTTCATGACCCGGCTCACCATCTCGCGCGAAGCGCCGACGACCTTGGCCAGGTCCTGGCGCGAGACCTTGTTGCGAATGATCTTGACCTCGCCTTCCATCTCGGACATGTCGAGCAAGGTGCGGGCGACGCGGCCGTAGACGTCGAGCAGGGCCAGCGATTCGATCTGTCGGTCGGCGCTGCGCAGGCGATGCACGAGGCCGCGCATGATCGCGTACGACAGGCTCGAGTTCTCGGGCAGGCAGCGCGCGAACTCGGCGCGGCCGAGGATCAGCATGTCGGTCTGCACTTCGGCACGCACCGTCGCCGAGTGCGGCTCGTTGTCGATCAGGCTCATCTCGCCGACGTAGTCGCCCGACTGCAGCA
>JBDTNU010000244.1:0-5889 GCA_039933535.1 Caldimonas sp.
CGTCCTTCGGCGCGATCAGGATCACGTTGCCCGACTTGCGCAGGCCCAGGTTCTTCGCCTGCAGGATGATGTCCAGCGCCTGGTCCCAGGGCACGTCCTTCAGGCGCAGCGTCACGTTGCCGGTCACCGTGTCGCTGGTGACGACGTTGAAGTTGGTGAAGTCGGCAATGACCTGGAGCAGCGCACGGACCTCGATGTTCTGGAAGTTGAGCGAGAGCTTCTCGCCCGCATAGCCGGCACCCTGCACGAGCTTGTTCGGATCGACCTTCTGCGAGCGCACTTCGAGCACGAACTGGTTGTCGCTCTGGTAGGCGCTGTGCTCCCAGGTTCCGCGCGGCTCGACGACCATGCGAACGCGATCGCCGACCTGCGTCGTCGTGATCGATTGCACCGGCGTTCCGAAGTCGGTCACGTCGAGGCGGCGGCGCAAGCTGTCGGGCAGGCTCGAGCGCAGGAACTCGACAACGAGCCCGGTTCCCTGCTGCCTGATGTCGACGCCGACCTGGTTGTTCGGCAACTCGACGACGACTCGGCCGGCGCCATCAGAACCGCGGCGAAAATCGATGTCCTTGAGCGCCAGCTGATTGCGGTTGAGGCTTTCGGCGAACCGCGTCGTCTGCCCGCCAGAAGAGGCGAGCGTTGCCGGCACGGTGTTCTCGAGGGTGACGATGAGCACCTTGCCGTCTATCTGCGCGCGATACCCGGCAGGCGACTTCAGGTTGAGAACGAGCCGTGTGCGCTCGCCAGACTGGGCCACGCTGATGGAGCGCAGGTTGCCCTGGTTGATCTCAACCGTCGACTTGCCGAGCGCATTGGTGACGCCGGGAAGGTCGAGCGCGATCCGCGGTGGCGCCTGCACGGTGAACCCGGCCGGAACCGCGCCGAGCACGTCGCTGAGTTCGACGCGAATGACCTCCGAGCCGGCCTGCTGCGAGCTGTTGATCGCCTGAATGGCGTTTTGCGACCAGGCCGGCAACGTCGCGCCAGCCACCATCAGGAATGCGAAAAGTCGCGAGCGCCACGCAATCATCGGTTTCTCCCACATGCTTTTCATCGCGCCTTCTCCTGAAGCTGGAGGGCGCTGTTGCGCTCGATCCATTCGCCTGCCGCGTCTTGCACGATCTCGCGGTAAGCCACATTGGTTTCGGAAATCTTGATGATCTTTCCGTAGTTCTGTCCGAGGTAGTCGCCCGGCTTGACTTGATACAGCAGGTTGTCGACCTTCAGCAGTGCATAGGGCCGACCCGCCCGCACCACGCTGCCGACCATCGCCATGCTGTCGACCGGGTAAGCCTCGAGCGGCTCCTTGCGACGATTGATCTCGGCGGCCAGGAGGGAATTCGGCTGCTTCGCTTCATTCTTGAGGGCGACGGCGAGCTTTTGCGTACTGAACGGCTCCACCGAGCCGAGCTCGACATAGGCCTGCGGATTGAACTTCTTCGGGGCGGAAAGCGGCTCGACGCTCGGCTTGACCTCGCGCTTCTGCTGCTCCATCCATTGCTGCAGCTCGTCTTCATCGCCGCCGCAGGCTGCAAGCCCGAAGCTCGCCACGAGCAATGCGCTCAGCAGGCGCAACAGGCGTTGTGTCGTCATTTCTGGGCCGCCGCTTTGCTCTTTGCCGCCGCCGCACTCTTGCGAACCTCTTCCAGCTCGTTGGCATCGAGATAGCGATAGGTGCGTGCCGTGGCTTCCATGGAGAGGACGCCTGGGTTGTCCTTGCCGGAACTGATGTTGAGGTTATGCAAGGTCACGATGCGAGACAGGTTCGCGATGTCAGCGGCAAACGAGCCTATGTCGTGATAGCGACCGGCGACACGAATGGCGATCGGCAACTCCGCGTAGTAATCCTTGATCGCCACCTGCCCCGGGCGAAACAGCTCGAACTGCAGCCCGCGGCCGATTCCGGCCTGGTTGATGTCGGACAGCAGGGCATCCATTTCCGCCTTGCCCGGCAATTGCTTCTCGAGCTGGGTCACGTATTCCTCGACCTGGAGCTTTTGCTTGCGCAGCTCTCCGAGATTGACCGCTTGCGCCAGCTTGGCGCGATAGTCGTTCTTGAGCGCTGGCTCCTTGTTGCGCTCGCTATCCAGGTCGTCGTGCGCACTCGAGAGCAGGAAGAACCAGCCGAGGACAAGCACGGCCACCGAGACGGCGGCCCACGTCAGCGCCTTGGGCAACAGCGGCCACTGGCCCGGCTCGTTCGGGTTCAGGCCGCGAAATTGCGATGCCGCGCCCTCGAAGACCGAGTTCAGGTCGACGCTGACGGCTTTGCTCTTGGTAGCCATGCGGTCCTCAGGCCTTCTTGGGCGCCGCTTCGGGCGCCTTGGCGGGGGTTGCGGCCGGCGCCGATGCCTGGGTCGCCAGCGGGCGGGCGGCCGGGGAGCTCGTCGGCGCAGAAGCCGCACTGTCCTGCGGCCGCTTCACGGTCAGTCGCACCGAGAACTCGAAGAGTCGTTTCTGATCGCGATTGGCGCTTTGAACAACCGTCGCCTTGCTTTCGACGAGCTCGGGCTTGACCAGCCATTCCGAGTTGTAGGCCGTGTTGCGAAGGAATTCGGAAACACGTTCCTGCGTCTGCGCGACGCCGATGACGTTGAGGTTCTGGCCGTCCTGCTTGACCGACGTGATGTAGATGCCCTCGGGCACCTGGCGAACCAGCTCGTTCAGCAAATGCACGGGCACATTGCGGTCGATCTGAAGATCTTCCACCGCCTTCTGGCGCGCCTTCAGCGAAGCGATCTCCGCCTTCAGGCTGGCGATGTCCTTGATCTGGACATCGAGCTTGGCGATCTCGACCTGCAGGAACGAATTTCGCTGCTGCTGGCCCGAAATGAGCTGCTCGACCACCAGGTACCACGCCCCGACGACGGCCAGGCCCACCACCGCGGCGACGCCAAGGCCCGCGTAGTAGGCGATCTTCCTGCGCCGGCGCCGCTCCTCCCGGTGAGGAAGGAGGTTGATCATGATCACTGGACGAACCTCCGCATCGCGAGGCCGCACGCGGTCAGGTAGGACGAGGCCTCCCGCCGAAGCTTGGCTTCACGAACGGCCGAGCCGAGCTTCATGTTCTCGAAGGGGTTGACGACCATCGACGCGAAGCCGGTGAGCTCCGTGACCCGATCCTTGAGGCCGGGCAGCGTTGCGGTGCCGCCGGCAAGCATCACGTAGTGCACCTTGTGGTGCGGCGTGCTGGTGAAGAAGTACTGCAGCGCCCGGCCGATCTCCTGCGACAGGCTGTCGACGAAGGGCGCGAGCAGCGAAGTCTCGTAGTCATCGGGCAGGTCGGCGGCGAGCTTCTTCTGCTCGGCTTCCTCGTACGAGAAGCCGTACTGGCGCGAAATCAACTGGGTGAGCTGCGATCCGCCGAACGCCTGGTCGCGGTCGTACAGCATTTCGTCATCGCGCAGTACCTTGAGGCTGGTCGTGTCGGCGCCGATCTCGAACAAAGCTACCAGCGCATCGCGGCCTTCATTCGGCAGGCCGGCCACGACGCGGCTCATCGCCAGCCTCGAAGCGTGCGATTCGATGTCGAGCACCGCCGGCTTGAGGCCCGCCGCTTCGGCCAGGCCCTGGCGATCCTGCACGCGATCCTTGCGCGACGCGGCGATCAGCACCTCGACGTCGCCGACCGAAGTCGGGCTCGGGCCGATGACGCAGAAGTCGAGGCTGACCTCGTCGAGAGAAAACGGGATGTATTGGTTGGCCTCGGACTCGACCTGGATCTCGAGCTCTTCTTCGCGAAGGCCTGCGGGCAGCATGATCTTCTTGGTAATGACCGCTGACTGAGGCATCGCCATCACGACCTGTCGGGTGCGGGTGCCGCTCTTGGTCACGACCCGTTTGACGGCTTCGGCGACCTCGTCGAACTTTTCGATCTGGCCGTCGGAAATCCAGCCCTTCTCGAAACTTTCGGAGCCGAATCGCTCCAACACGTACTCGCCGTTGTTGTTCTGGCCGAGTTCCACCAATTTGACGCTCGACGAGCTGATGTCGAGGCCGATCATGGGTGGGTGTTTGCGGCCCAGCAGAGTATCCAGAAAGCTCACGGCGCCCCTTGTTCCAGTCGCAAAAAACAGGTGCGCTGGCTGTTAATAAGTTACTTCGATGCTAGCAGTAAAGCCCTTGATTACCAAAGCAAAATCCCCGGCCGTACCCTCGTGCGCGTTGCAAATCTCACACGCGAAGCCTCGCTGATCGAGAGCCTGCGATGGACCAATTGCAACAGCTGGTTTCGATGCCCCTTGCAGGCCTCGGCCCGACCCTTGTCGATGCCCGCAACGAGCGATCGCGAAAAGGCCGGTTTCTATAATGCGGCTTCGATGCAGGCCACCGTGTGAGCGAATCCAACAGCGAAGACAGCCAGCCTGCGGGTCGCGGCAACGCGGTCGCATCCGCCATGCCGACGTGGGCCCGCGTCTTGTTGCGGGTGATCGCGAGCCTGTTCGGCCTCGCTGCGGCGGCAGTGTCGGCGGTCGTGCTGCTTGCCTCGATCGCGCTTGCGGTGTCGTATCCGAACCTGCCCGAGATCGGCAGCCTCACCGACTACCGGCCGAAACTGCCGATGCGCGTTTTCTCATCAGACGGCGTGCTGCTTGGGGAATTCGGCGAAGAGCGGCGCAACTTCGTTCCGATCGGCGAGATCCCCAAGGTCATGCAAGACGCGGTGCTCGCGGCCGAGGACGCCAAGTTCTACAAGCACAGCGGCGTCAACTACGTGAGCGTCATCCGTGCCGGGCTGGCCAACTTCGGTGAAGGGCACAGCGCACAGGGCGCGTCGACCATCACCATGCAGGTGGCGCGCAATTTCTATCTCTCTTCCGAGAAAACATTTACTCGCAAGATCTACGAGATGTTGCTGTCGCTGAAGATCGAGAGCCTGCTCACGAAGGAACAGATTCTCGAGGTCTACATGAACCACATAGCGCTCGGCCAGCGCGCGTACGGGTTCGCATCGGCAAGCGAAATCTATTTCGGCCACCCATTGAAGGACATCAGCGTGGCCGAGGCAGCCATGCTTGCCGGCCTGCCCAAGGCGCCTTCGGCCAACAACCCGATCGTCAATCCGGAACGGGCGACGATCCGCCAGCGCTACATCATCGATCGCATGCTCGAGAACGGCTTCATCAGCCCGGAGCAGCACGACGCGGCCATGAAGCAGGTACTGAAGTACCGCGCCCCCTCGGAAGTCGCGGTGCACGCCGAGTACGTGGCCGAGCAGGCGCGCCAGATGATCTTCAACCAGTACGGCCCCGAGGCCTACACGCTCGGCCTCAACGTCTGGCTGACGCTCGATTCCTCGGAACAGACCCTCGCCTACCGTGCCCTGCGCAAAGGCATCCTCGACTACGAGCGGCGCCAGCTCTATCGCGGGCCTGAGGACTACGTCGACCTGCCCGCCGACCCGAAGGAGGTCGACGCCCGCGTCGCCGAAGCGCTGCAGGATTTTCCCGACAACGACGAGCTGAAGGCAGCTGTCGTGATCGAGGCATCGGCGAAGAAGGTGATCGCGGTGCTGCAGAACGGCCAGTCGTTGACGATCGTCGGTGACGGGCTCAAGCCGGCCGCGTCGGCGCTTGCGGCCAAGGCCAACCCGAAGACGCAGATCCGCCCCGGCGCGGTCGTGCGTCTGATCCGCGGCGCCAAGGGCGACTGGTCGATCACGCAATTGCCCGAAGTCGAAGGTGCGTTCGTCGCACTCGACCCGCGCACCGGTGCAGTCCGCGCGATGGTCGGCGGCTTCGATTACTCGAAGAGCAAGTTCAACCACGTGACGCAGGCCTGGCGGCAGCCCGGCTCGAGCTTCAAGCCCTTCATCTATTCCGCCTCGCTCGAGAAGGGCTTCACGCCGGCGACCGTGATCAACGACGCGCCGCTCTTCTTCGACGCCGG
>JBDTNU010000245.1:0-5886 GCA_039933535.1 Caldimonas sp.
AGGCGTCGAGGCCGATCGCCGGCGTCGGCACCTGGCCGGTGACGATCACCATCGGAATCGAGTCCATGTAGGCGGTGGCGATGCCAGTCACCGCATTTGTCACGCCGGGTCCCGACGTGACCAGCGCGACGCCGACTTCACCGGTCGCACGCGCATAGCCGTCGGCGGCGTGCACGGCGGCTTGCTCGTGCCGAACCAGCACGTGCTCGATCGTCTGCTGCTTGTAAAGCGCGTCGTAGATGTAGAGAACGGCGCCGCCGGGGTAGCCCCAGAGGAACTTGACGTTTTCTGCCTGGAGGCAGCGAACGAGGATTTCGGAGCCGTTAGGCTCGGCGGCGGGTGCGGCGCGCGGCAAGGCCGCGGGGGCGCGCTCCAGATTGGGCGCTGATGTTTCCATGATTCTCAAACCTCTGTGAATTTCTCTGACGAAAAACCATCGGTGCACCTTTCCTCGCCCTCGTGAGGCGGGTGCGGTGCCTGAGCGATCGCCGGAGGCCGCCGCGCTTTGGGCGGCCGGACGATCGAAAACTGTCGTGCAACCGGTAATTATCGCATCGTCGTCGACGTCTTCGCGCTCGCGTCGGTGCGCGGAAGTGCCGATGTGATAATCGCGCGCCCCGAGTTGCTGCAACTGGCGCTCCTTCCTTGGCGACCGACAAAGAACTTTCCGACTTTCTGAAGAGCGTCGAGAAGCGTGCCTGGAAGCGCGCCGTGTACGCCGTCCGGGACGAAGACGCGGCGCTCGACATCGTGCAAGACGCGATGATCCGCCTCTCGGAAAAGTACATCGACCGGCCCGCCGCCGAGTTGCCGCTGCTGTTCCAGCGAATCGTGTCGAATGCCACGATGGACTGGTTCCGGCGGCAGAAGGTCAGGAACGCGGTCGTCAGAAATTTCTCCGACTTCGAGAGCGCTGGCGGCGACGGCGACTTCGACCTTTTGGAAACGCTCGAAGCCCTCGGGAGCTCGCTGGAGCACGAGAGCGCCGCCGATTCGGTGTCGCGGGCGCAAGTCCTGCAACTTATCGACGCCGAGGTCGCTCAACTGCCCGGACGTCAACGAGAGGCTTTTCTCCTGCGTTACTGGGAGGAACTCGATGTCGCGGAGACAGCTGCATCGATGGGTTGTTCGGAGGGAAGCGTCAAGACACACTGCTCGCGGGCGGTCCACGCCTTGGCCAAGGCCCTCAGGGCAAAGGGAATCGGAACATGAACACGCACGAAAATTCTTATCGCCTGGCGGCCCGGGAGGCGACCGAGTCGCGCTTTGCGCGAAATATCGCCGCCCGCCTGAGCGAGCGTGCCGAGAACGTGGCCCCGGAAATCGGCGAACGGTTGCGTTTTGCGCGTGAAAAAGCGGTCGAGGCCGGGCGTCTGGCTCGCATCGGCGGCGAGGTGCAAGGCGTTGGCCTCTCGTCGCAAGGCGCCGCGGTGCTCGGATTCAGCCGGTCGCCGTGGTGGTTGCGCATCGCCTCGGCGTTGCCGCTGGTGGCGCTCATCGGCGGTCTGGTCCTGATCCAGGACTGGCAAACGCGCTCGCAGATTTCGGTCGCGGCCGAGGTCGACGCTGCCCTGCTCGGCGACGATCTCCCAATCAATGCCTATCGCGACGCCGGCTTCGTCGAATACCTGAAGGCGCCGCCGGGCCAATGAGGCCGCCGGCCATGACGCCCTGGCCGAAGCGACGCGCCGTTTCCCTTGCCCTCGCCTCGGCCGCAATTTCGGCATTTGGCGTCGCTTTGGCGCAAAGCGCGGCGCAGGTACCGGTGCCACGCCCGCCCTTTGCCGTCGCGCCGCCGCGCTCGGAGGCCGGAGTTCGCTGGCAGGCATTGACACCGGTGCAGCGGCAGGCCCTCGGCCCGCTCGAGCGAGAGTGGCCGAGCATCGACGCGGGCCGAAAGCAGAAATGGCTCACGATCGCCGATCGCTACCCTGGCATGCCGGCGCCGGAACGCAACCGCATCACCGAACGCATGACCGAATGGGCTCGCCTCACTCCGGCCGAGCGCGGCGAGGTGCGTTTGCGTTACCAGGAAGCGCGGCAAGTGCCCGCGCCAGCCCGGTCGGAACGCTGGCAGGAGTATCAAAAGCTGCCTGACGACGCAAAGCGGAAGTTCGCGGCGCGAGCTGCCAGGCCGGCGTCGCCAGACGCGCGGCCGGAGCCATCGCCGGGGGCGAAGCCCGCCTTCCCGTCCCGCGATGCCACCCAGGCCAAGGCCAATGTCGTGCCTAATCCCGCCCTCGCCCAGCCACCGCGGCAAGTCGCCCCCACCGTGGTCCAGGCGGCGCCGGGCGCGACCACGCGCCTGATCACTCGGCCGATCACGCCGCCGGCACACCAGCAGTCGGGCATGCCGAAGGTCGCCGCCACGCCCGAGTTCGTGAATCGGTCGACGCTGCTACCGCGTCGCGGCCCGCAAGCGGCGGCGGTGGCGACCACCCCTCCCGCACGGCCTCCCGCCACCGCCGCGACCCGGCCAGGGACGCATGCGGCACCTGCCCGCCCGGTCGAGCCGACACCATCGAGATGATGGAAGGCCGCGGCGTCGCGACGCCGCAAGTCACGACGTCGTTGCCGACGCCGTCGCTGGCGCGGCGCATGACCTGCTTCGTCTACGAAGCGCTGTTGCTGTTCGGCATCGCGCTCATTCCCGCCATCATCGGCACTCTGGTCTTCGCCCGGCTTGGTCAAGGCCACCTGATGCAGGGCGAAAGCGCCTTGCGGATCTTTGCGCTCGTGGTCTACGGCATCTATTTCGTCGGCTTCTGGTCGGTGCGCGGCCAGACCCTGGCCATGCAGACTTGGCACATCCGCGTCGTCGACGCAACCGGCCAGCGCCCCACGAAGGCACGGGCATCGGCCCGATATGCCGCCGGATGCATCGCGTGGTTCATGCCGGCCACGCTGATCGCCTCATGGGTGCATCTGCCGCCCTGGCCGACGCTGGGCGCGGTGGCTGTTGGGATCGTCGGCTACGCCCTCCTGGCCCTGGCTGCGCCGGATGGCCAGTTCTGGCATGACATCGTGTGCGGCACGCGACTCGTCGACGCGCGCGGCGAGCAGGCGCCGCCGTCCCGGCAGGCCTAGACCGCGTCTTCGTTGATCTCGCCGGTCCTGATCCGGACGACGTTCTCGATAGATGTCACGAAAATCTTGCCGTCGCCGATCTTGCCGGTCTTGGCGGCCTTGATCACGGCCTCGATGCAACGCTCGGCATCGGCATCCTTGACCACGACTTCGACCTTCACCTTCGGCAGGAAGTCGACCACGTATTCGGCGCCACGGTAAAGCTCGGTGTGACCCTTCTGTCGGCCGAAGCCCTTGACCTCGGTCACCGTCAGGCCCGAGACGCCGATCTCGGCGAGCGCCTCGCGCACTTCCTCGAGCTTGAACGGCTTGACGATGGCAGTGATCTGTTTCATGGCCGAAATCCTGGTACGCGTGACAGTGGCCGAGTTTAGGGGCAAGCGACATTCCCGGCCGGGGTCACGTCGAACATCCGCGTGCCGTGCGCCCTTTCGAGTCAGGCCCTAACATGCGCCGCTTGAAAAAGTCCCGCCTCAAGCCCGATGCCGGCGCGCCGCGGGCCGCCGATGCAGGCGAATCGATCCTTCGCATCTGCCACGATCCCGCCGAGATCGATGCTGCAGGCTGGAACGCGCTGGTCGCGGCGCAGCCGAGCGCCACGCCGTTCGTGAAGATCGAATACCTGTGCGCGCTGCACGCGTCGGGAAGCGCCGTGGCAGCGACCGGCTGGGCACCGCACTTCCTCCTGCTCGAACTCGATGGCGAGCTTAGCGCCGCCTGCGCGCTCTATCTCAAGGACCACTCCTACGGTGAGTACGTCTTCGACTGGGCCTGGGCCGACGCCTACCAGCGCCACGGTCTCGACTACTACCCGAAGCTGACCGGTGCGATCCCGTTCACGCCGGTGCCGGGCCCGCGCCTGCTTGCAAGAACCCAGGAGCATCGATCGCTGATGCTGCGCGGCATCGAGCAACTGGCGCGCTCCGCGGGCCTGTCATCGGCTCATTTGCTTTTTCTCGACGAGGCCGACCAGGCGGCGGCGCGCGAAGCCGGCTGGTCGATGCGCAGCTCCGTGCAGTTCCACTGGCACAACCGCCAGCCGGAACCGTATGCGGACTTCGCCGACTTTCTCGCCAGCCTGCAGCGCGAGAAGCGCAAGAAGATCCAGCAGGAGCGGCGTCGCGTCGCCGAAGCCGGCATCACCTTCACGACATCCGCAGGCGCCGACATCGGCGCAGCCGACTGGGATTTCTTCTATCGCTGCTACGCCCTCACCTACCGCGCCCATCATTCGACGCCCTACTTGACGCGCGACTTCTTTGCTCGCGCGGCGGCGACGATGGCCGACAACTGGCTGCTCTTCACCGCATGGCGCGGCCCCGAACGGATCGCCTGCTCGCTGATCGTCATCGACCCTGCGCGCAAGGCCGCCTTCGGCCGCTACTGGGGTGCCACCGAGCACGTCAACTGCCTGCACTTCGATGCCTGCTACTACGCACCCCTGGCCTGGTGCATCGCCAATGGTTACGAGCGATTCGAAGGCGGCGCTCAGGGAGAGCACAAGATGGCGCGCGGCCTCTTGCCGGTCGAGACGCGATCGGCGCACTGGCTGGCGCATCCGCAGTTCGCGCGCGCCATCGACGACTTTCTCGAGCGCGAGGGCGCGGGCATCGCGCTCTACCTCAACGAGCTCAACGACCGCCTGCCGTTCAGGTCGGCGGCGACCGATCCGTAGCGGCTACGGCGTGCCTGCGAGCTTGCGCGCGTAGGCGGCGATGCCGGCGCGGATTTCGTCGCGCGCCGCTTCCGGACCGTCCCAGCCGTTGGTCTTCACCCACTTGCCCGGCTCCAGGTCCTTGTAGTGCTCGAAGAAGTGCTGGATCTGCTTGAGCCGCATCTCGTTCATGTCCTCGGGCTTTTGCCAGTGACGGTAGAACGGCAGGATCTTGTCGATCGGCACGGCCAACAGCTTGGCGTCGCCTCCGGCCTCGTCTTCCATCTTCAGCACGCCGATCGGCCGGCAGGTCACGACCACGCTGGCGGAGAGCGGAAAGGGCGTGATCACGAGCACGTCGACCGGGTCGCCATCATCGGACAGCGTCTGCGGCACGTAGCCGTAGTTGCACGGGTAGTGCATCGCCGTGCTCATGAAGCGGTCGACGAACATCGCGCCGGTGTCCTTGTCGACCTCGTACTTGATCGGATCGGCATTCATCGGAATCTCGATGATGACGTTGAACTCGTCTGGCGCTCGCGCGCCGGGGGTGACGTTGTGAAGGCTCATGCTGACCGCGGGGCTCTGGAAGAGCCGGATGTTAAGCCGGTCACCGGCCGCCACGATGCGGCCGGGCTGACCCTCGGTCGGTCCCTGAGCTTCATCCCTTAAGATTCGAGGGTTTGCCCCGGCGTGTGCGTATTCGCACGGGGCAGCTGCCGAATACAACGAATCGACGCACACGAAAGAGGAAGGACTCGACTTGATCACCACCACGACGGCGCTCTATATCGCCCTGGCTTGCGGCCTCGCCGCGGTCATCTACGGCTTCGTTCAGCGAAGCTGGATCCTCGCCCAGAGCGCGGGCAACGCACGCATGCAGGAGATCGCCGCGGCGATCCAGCAAGGCGCGGCCGCCTACCTGGCGCGACAGTACAAGACGATCGGCATGGTCGGCGTGGTGCTCGCCGTCCTGATCGCGGTCTTCCTCAGCGGGCTCACCGCCGCCGGCTTCGTGCTCGGCGCCTTTCTCTCCGGCGCCTGCGGCTTCATCGGCATGAACATCTCGGTGCGCGCGAACGTGCGCACCGCGCAGGCCGCCACCAAGGGCATCGGCCCGGCGCTCGACGTCGCCTTCAAGGGCG
>JBDTNU010000246.1:0-5885 GCA_039933535.1 Caldimonas sp.
GCGCAACGCCCGAGTGCACGGTGCCGACGAGCACGTCGACGTTGTCGCGCTTGATCAGCTTGTTGACGTTGTCGGTGGCCTTGGACGGATCGGACTCGTCGTCGACCTTGAAGTACTGGATCTCGCGGCCACCCAGCTTGCCGCCCTGCTCCTGAACGTAGAGCTTGAAGCCGTTCTCGATGGCGGTGCCGAGCGCAGCATAAGTGCCGCTGTACGGCAGCATCAGGCCGATCTTGATCGGGCCGCTCGTTTGCGACTGAGTCGTGAACGAGGCGGCCGAGAGCAGCATCGCGGCGGCGGCGGAGAGAACGTGGCGGGTGGCTGGCATGGAAGCTCCGGGGTCAATGGGGTTCGGGTCCGCGGTGTTCGCGAATGAATCGGCCTGCTTCGCGAACGAGGAGCGCGGGCTGATCCCGATGCGGCGAGTGTCCGCATTCCGGGATCACGAGCAAGCGGGTTTTCGGCAATCGACGGGCGATGGCGCGGATTTGCTCGAGCGTGCCGTATTCGTCGCCATCGCCTTGCACGGCGAGCACGGGGCACGTGATCGTCGCGATGTCGGCCTCGATGTTCCAGTCGCGAAATCCCGGCGAGAGCCAGGCGTCGTTCCAGCCGCGGAAGGCCGAGTCGGCGTCGTCGTGATAGCGGCCGAGCCGCGCGCGCAGGTCGGTGGACTCGTAGGCGTCGCGCGCCTTCTCGATGCTGTCGATCGACACGTCCTCGACAAACAGATGCGGCGCCACGGCGACGACGCCCGCCACCGGATGCCGCGCCGCGTGCAGCAGCGCGATCGAGGCGCCGTCGCTGTGCCCGAACAGCCACGGGCGCACGATGCCGGCGCGCTCGAAAAGCGCAGGCAGCACTTGGTGCGCTTGCGCGTGCATGAAGTCGGGCGCCCAGTGCTCGGGCGGCGGCCTGGGCGTCGAGCGGCCGTAGCCGTAGCGCGAGAAAACGAATCCCGAAAGGCCATTGGCGTTGCAGAAGGCGGCCGGGAAGTCCTTCCACATCGCCACCGAGCCGAGGCCTTCGTGCAGGAAGACGACGACCGGCAGCGTCGACGACGCATCGCCGATGCGATCGACCTCGATGCGCAGCGGCCGGCCGCGCCATGCGAGCTCGACGAAGTCGCTCGCGCTCACGTCTGCGCGCGCTCGCGCTCACGCAAGCGAAATCGCTGGATCTTGCCGGTGGCCGTCTTCGGCAGCTCGTCGACGAACTCGATGGTGCGCGGGTACTTGTAGGCGGCGAGCTTTTCCTTGACGAAGGCCTTCAGCTCGGCATCGCTGACCGCCGCGCCTTGCTTGACAACCACGAAGGCCTTGGTCTTGGTCAGACCCTCCGCGTCTTCGGTGCCGATCACCGCGCACTCGAGCACGGCGGGGTGCTGCATCAGGGTCGCCTCGACCTCGAACGGCGAAACCCAGATGCCGCTCACCTTCAGCATGTCGTCGCTGCGGCCGGAGTAGGTGTAGTAGCCGTCGGCGTCGCGCACGTACTTGTCGCCGCTGCGCGTCCAGCCGCCCTGGAAGGTCTCGCGCGACTTCTCGCGGTTGCCCCAGTACATGAGCGCCGCGCTCGGGCCCTTGATGAAGAGGTCTCCGACCTCGCCATCGGCGACCGGCCGGCCATCGTCGCCGCGCAGCTCGATCTCGTAGCCTTCGACCGGCTTGCCGGTCGTGCCGTAGCGGACATCGCCGGGCCGGTTCGAAAGAAAGACATGGAGCATCTCGGTCGAGCCGATGCCGTCGACGATCGCGCAGCCATAGTGACGCTCGAAGCGTTGGCCGAGCTCCGACGGCAAGGCTTCGCCCGCGGACGAGCACATGCGCAGGCCGACCGCCTCGCGCGCCGGCAGCTTCGGCGACGCGAGCATGCCGGCAAAGCCGGTGGGCGCGCCGAAGAACACGGTGGGCTTGAGGGGCGTGCCGGTCACCGCCGCAGCCGCGGCGCCGGTCCAGCGCTTGAACACCGCGTCGGGGGTCGGGCGCTCGGCCATCAGGACGACGCTCGCGCCGACCGAGAGCGGAAAGGTCAGGCCGTTGCCCAGGCCGTAGGCGAAGTAGAGCTTGGCGGCAGAAAAGCAGACGTCGGCCTCGGTCAGGCCGAGTACCCGCTTGCCGTAGAGCTCGGCCGTCCACCAGGCATTGGCGTGCGTGTGCACCGTGCCCTTGGGCTGGCCGGTCGAGCCGGAGGAGTAGAGCCAGAACGCGGCGTCGTCGCCGCGCGTGGCGGCGGCGTCGACGAGCGGCGGCGCCGCCCGCACCAGCGCGTCGAACGAGAGCGAGCCTTCGGGCAGCGGCGCGCTCGCGCCGGCGACGATCACCGGACCGACCTCGTGGCCGCCCTCGGCCATCGCCGCGGCCAGCGCCGGTGCCAGCGAGGCCGAGACGATCGCCGCCTGGGCCCGGCTGTGCCTGAGCATGTAGCTGTAGTCGGCGGTGGTGAGCAGGGTGTTGACGGCGACCGGCACCACGCCGGCGTAAAGGCAGCCGAGGAAGGCGACCGGCCACTCGTTCGAATCGAGCATCAGCAGCAGCACGCGCTCCTCGCGGCGCAGGCCGAGCCCGAGCAAGGCTTTTGCAAAGCGGCGTGCGCATTCGGCAAGCTGGCCGTAGCTGAGGCTGGCCCGATCGTCGACATAGGCGAGCTTGTCTGGCCGGGCCGCGTTGACCTCGAACAGGTGGCGCGCGAAATTGAGCGAGTCGGGCGGCGAAATCATGGCGGGCGTCTCCGAGTCACGCACTATACTGCATGCATGGCGACCTCCGACAAGGATCCTTTCCTGCTCGCACTCGGCGAGCGTGTGCGCTTGCTGCGAGCGCGCCGCGGCCTGACGCGCAGGTCGGTCGCGATGGCCTCGGGCGTCTCCGAACGTCATCTCGCCAACCTCGAATACGGCATCGGCAACGCCTCGATCCTGGTCCTGCAGCAGGTCGCGACCGCGCTCGACTGCGCGCTCGCCGAGCTGGTCGGCGACGTGACGACGAGCTCGCCGGAATGGCTGATGCTGCGCGAGCTGCTGCGCGGCCGCAGCGACGCCGAACTGCGTCGCGCGCGGCTCGCGCTGGCCAACCTGTACGGCGTGGCTGGCGGCG
Source organism: Caldimonas sp. (assembly GCA_039933535.1). GTDB lineage: Bacteria > Pseudomonadota > Gammaproteobacteria > Burkholderiales > Burkholderiaceae_C > Schlegelella_A. The sequence continues at coordinate 3,096 of JBDTNU010000246.1, forward strand.
ACGCGGCGCGCGGCCGGCGCGTCGCCCTGATCGGTCTGCGCGGCGCCGGCAAGTCGACGCTCGGCAGGCAATTGGCCGACGCGCTCGAGCTGCCCTTCGTCGAGCTGAGCCGCGAGGTCGAGCGCATCGCCGGCTGCAGCATCCGCGAGATCCACGACCTGTACGGCACGAACGCCTACCGCCGCTACGAACGGCGCGCCCTCGACGAGACCGTGCGCCAGCATGCCGAAGCGGTGATCGCGACGCCGGGCGGCATCGTGGCCGAGCCGGCGACCTTCAATGCCCTGCTCGAATCGTGCGCCACGATCTGGCTGCAGGCGTCTCCCGAAGAGCACATGGCGCGCGTCGCCGCGCAGGGCGATACGCGGCCGATGGCGGCGAGCCGCGAGGCGATGGCCGACCTGCGTCGCATCCTCAACGGCCGCGCGGCGTTCTACGCCAAGGCCGATGCCGTGCTCGACACTTCGGGCAAGAGCGAAGACGAGAGCTCGCGTGCTTTGACCGCGCTCGCCAGCGAGCTGCTCGGCGGCGCGCCGGCGCCCAAGCCGATCGCACGCAAGCGCATGAATCAAACTGCACGTATCGATTGACTTGCGCAGATATCATGCACTATTATGCATATAACGATCCGCGCCACCGAGGAGACGACCGAATGGAAAGCACCCCGTCACCGTTGCCGGTCGACTACCGCACCGACCCGTCGCAATACCGCCACTGGAAGCTGTCGGCCGAAGGCTCGCTCGCCAGGCTGACCCTCGACATCGCCGAAGACGCCGGCGTTCGTCCCGGCTACAAGCTCAAGCTCAACAGCTACGACCTGGGCGTCGACGTCGAGCTGGCCGATGCGCTGAACCGCATCCGCTTCGAGCATCCGCAGGTGCGCTCGGTGATCGTCACCAGCGGCAAGGACCGCATCTTCTGCTCTGGCGCCAACATCTTCATGCTCGGCGTCTCGAGCCATGCCTGGAAAGTGAACTTCTGCAAGTTCACCAACGAGACGCGCAACGGCATCGAAGACACGTCGGCGCACTCGGGCATCAAGTTCATCGCGGCCGTCAACGGCGCGTGTGCCGGTGGCGGCTACGAGCTCGCGCTGGCCTGCGACGAGATCGTCCTGGTCGACGATCGCTCGTCGTCGGTGTCGCTGCCCGAGGTGCCCTTGCTCGGCGTGCTGCCGGGCACCGGCGGCCTGACCCGCGTCACCGACAAGCGCAAGGTGCGCCACGATCTCGCCGACATCTTCTGCACCTCGGTCGAAGGCGTGCGCGGCCAGCGCGCGGTCGAGTGGCGCCTGGTCGACGCGGTGGCCAAGCCGGCGCAGTTCGCCGCCGCCGTTCACGATCGTGCGGCCAGACTCGGCGAAGGCAGTGCGCGGCCGGTCGACGCGAAAGGTGTCGCCCTGCACAGGCTCGAACGCGAAGACTCGGCCGACGCGATCCGCTATGCCCATGTCGATGTCGCCATCGATCGCAACAAGCGCACCGCGACGATCACCGTGAAGGCGCCGACCGGCGCGCAGCCCGCCGACCTGGCCGGCATTGCGACGGCCGGTTCTTCCTGGTGGCCGCTGGCAATGGCGCGCCAGCTCGACGATGCGATCCTCAACCTGCGCACCAACGAGCTCGGGATCGGCACCTGGATCCTGAAGACCGAAGGCGATGCCGCCACTGTGCTCGCCGCCGACGCGCTCATCCTCGCCAACGAGAACGACTGGTTCGTGCGCGAGACGATCGGCATGCTGCGCCGCACGTTCGCGCGCCTCGACGTGTCGTCGCGCACGCTGTTCGCGTTGATCGAGCCGGGCTCGTGCTTCGCCGGCATGCTCGCCGAGCTGGCCTTTGCCGCCGACCGCGCCTACATGCTCGCGCTGCCCGACGACGCGGCGCGCGCGCCCAAGCTGCAGCTCGACGAATTCAACTTCGGCACGCTGCCGATGGTGAACGACCAGTCGCGCCTGGCGCGCCGCTTCTACGAGGAAGCGGAGCCGATCGCGGCGGCGTTCGATTCGATCGGCACCGCGATCGACGCGGATGCCGCGCTGCAGCTCGGCCTGGTCACCGCCGCGCCCGACGACATCGACTGGGACGACGAGATCCGCATCGCCCTCGAAGAGCGCGCCGCGATGTCGCCCGACGCCCTGACCGGCCTCGAAGCGAACCTGCGCTTCGCGAGCAAGGAGAACATGGCGACGCGCATCTTCGGCCGCCTGACCGCCTGGCAGAACTGGATCTTCCAGCGCCCGAATGCGGTCGGCCCCAAGGGCGCGCTCAAGGTCTACGGCACCGGCGAGAAGGCCGGCTTCGACTTCACACGCGTCTGACGCGAGGCAAAGATCATGTCCATCGACTACAGCCAGAAGATCCCGAACAACGTCAACCTCGCCGACGACCGCACGCTGCAGCGCGCGCTCGAGCAGTGGCAGCCGAATTTCATCAACTGGTGGGACGACGTCGGCCCCGACGGCTCGACCAACCACCAGGTCTACCTGCGCACCGCGACCAGCGTCGACCCGCAGGGCTGGGCGCACTTCGACCACGTGAAGATGCGCGACTACCGCTGGGGCATCTTCCTGCAGCCGGCCGACGCGAGCCGTGCCGTCCAGTTCGGCGACCACAAGGGCGAGCAGGTCTGGCAGGACGTGCCCGGCGAGCACCGCGCCAACCTGCGCCGCATCATCGTCACGCAGGGCGACACCGAGCCGGCCTCGGTCGAGCAGCAGCGCCACCTCGGCCTCACCGCGCCGAGCATGTACGACCTGCGCAACCTGTTCCAGATCAACGTCGAGGAAGG
>JBDTNU010000247.1:0-5869 GCA_039933535.1 Caldimonas sp.
GCCTGCGCGAGTCGGGCGAAGGCAAGTCCCGCCGCGCCGCCGAGCAGGAAGCGGCGCGCCGCATGCTCGATGCGCTCAGCGCCAGCGACGAACCCGGAAGCCCCCTGCGGTCCTGATGGACGAACGTCCGGCGTCTTCGAGCGCCACCGGAGTCGCTCGGCATTGCGGGCTCGTCGCCATCGTCGGGCGACCGAACGTCGGCAAGTCGACGCTGTTGAACGCGCTGGTCGGGCAGAAGATCAGCATCACTTCCAACAAGGCGCAGACCACGCGCCATCGCATCACCGGCGTGCGCACGGTGGCCGAATCGCAGTTCGTCTTCGTCGACACGCCGGGCTTCCAGACCCGGCACGGCGCTGCCCTCAACCGCAACCTCAATCGCGCCGTGACCACGACGCTCTCGGATGTCGACGTCGTGCTGTTCGTGGTCGAGGCCAAGCGATTCGGCAAGGAAGACGAGGCAGTGCTCGCGCTCCTGCCGCCGGGAAAGCCCGCGCTCCTGATCGCCAACAAGCTCGACACGCTGACCCGTCGCGCCGACCTCGCGCCCTGGCTGCAGACGATGCAGGCCAAGCACGCCTTCGCCGAGTACGTGCCTCTCTCCGCGACTCGCGCCGCCGACGTCGAGCGGCTGCTCGCGATCGTGGCGCCCCATCTGCCGGAACAGGAATGGCTCCATGGCGAAGACGCCCTGACCGACCGGAGCGACCGCTTCCTGGCCGCCGAGATCGTCCGCGAAAAGCTGTTCCGCCTGACCGGCGACGAGTTGCCGTACACCTCGACCGTCGTCATCGACAAGTACGAGGAGGAGGGGAACCTGCGCCGGATCGCAGCGACCATCGTCGTCGAGCGCGACTCGCACAAGGCGATGATCATCGGCAGCGGCGGCGAGCGGCTGAAGCGGATCGGCACCGAGGCGCGCCACGAGCTCGAGCACCTTCTGGGCGCCAAGGTCTTCCTCGAGCTCTGGGTGAAGGTCAGAAGCGGCTGGGCCGACGACGAGGCCCACCTGCGCTCGTACGGCTACGACTAGCGGGTGATGGCGACCCGCGCCGTGCGCAGCTCGCCTCTGGCGGCATTCGTCCTGCACCGCTACGACTGGAGCGAGTCGAGCCTGATCCTCGACCTCTTCACGCGTGAGCAGGGCCGCATCGCGGTCGCCGCCAAGGGCGCGAAGCGGCCGTTCTCGCAACTGCGCAGCGTGCTCCTGCCGTTCCAGCGCATCCACGCCACGCTGGGCCGGCAGGGCAGTGGCGAAGACACGCGCGAGGTGCAGAACCTGCGCGGCGCCGAGTGGACCGGCGGCGCGGCCATGTTGACGGGAGCGGCCCTGTTCAGCGGCTTCTACGTCAACGAGCTGCTGATGAAGCTGCTTGCGCGTCACGACCCGCATCCGACCCTCTTCGACGCCTATGCCGCGACTGTCGCGGCCCTCGGCGAGGCCGGTGAAGCCGGCGGCCAGGCGGCGCTGCGTGCCTTCGAGATCGTGCTGCTCAAGGAGATCGGCCTGTTGCCGGATCTCGGCGTGGAGACGTCGACGCGACGGGCCGTGGCTGCCGACGAGCGCTATCGCGTGCTTGCCGATGCCGGCGTCGTCGCCGCGCGCGGCGCCACCGACGCGACCATCGGCGGCGCGAGCCTGTCGGCGCTGCAGGCGGCGCTCACCGGTGGTGACCTGGCCGCGCTGCAGCGCGTCACGTCGCGATCGCTCGCCGAGTTGCGACCGCTGCTGCGCGCACAGCTTGCCTATCATCTCGGCACCGACAGCTTGCGCACGAGGCAGGTCATGATCGATGCCCAAGCGCTGATGCCAACACCGACGTGATTCATCCATGAACCCCCTGGTCACGACCGGCCTCGACGAGCGCGGGCGCGCCACCGCGCTGTCGGTCAACGTCAACAAGATCGCCTTGCTGCGCAACCAGCGGCCGCTCGCGATCCCGAGCGTGGTGGCCCTGGCGCGGATAGCGCTAGAAGCCGGTGCGCATGGCATCACCGTTCATCCGCGCCCGGACGAGCGGCACGTCCGTCGCCATGACGTCTTCGATCTCGCCGCGATGCTGAAGGATTGGCCGCGGGCCGAGTTCAACATCGAAGGCAATCCTTTCCACAACCTGATGGAGATCGTTCGCGAGGCCAGGCCGCAGCAATGCACATTCGTCCCTGACAGCGCCGAGCAATCGACCTCCGATCACGGCTGGGATCTCGCCCGCGATGGCGCACGGCTAGCGCCGCTGATCGAGGAAGCGCACGCGCTGGGCGTTCGCGTCAGCCTGTTCATGGACGCCGATCCGGCGGCGATGATCGCGGCGCACCGCATCGCTGCCGATCGCGTCGAGCTCTACACGGAGCCTTATGCCCGGGCCCACGGCACGCACGAGCAGGCACGTTCACTGGCCACATTTGCTGCGGCGGCGCGGGCGGCGCAAGGCGAGGGGCTGGGCGTCAACGCCGGCCATGACCTCAACCTCGCGAACCTGGGTGATTTCATCGCTGCGGTTCCTGGCGTGCTCGAGGTCTCGATCGGCCACGCTTTCGTGGCCGACGCGCTGGAGCTCGGGATGGCGCGCGCGGTGCGCGCCTATCTCGCTGCGATCGAGCGCGCAGCACCGCGGTGAGCCGCCGATGATCTACGGCGTCGGCACCGACATCTGCGACGTGCGCCGGGTGAGGGGCGTGCTGGAGCGACGCGGCGAGCGTTTCGCCGAGCGCGTGCTCGGCCCGCACGAGATCGAGGTCTACCGCGCCCGCCGCGCCCAGTATGCCGAGCGCGGGGTGCGCTATCTTGCGACCCGCTTCTCGGCCAAGGAAGCGTTCTCGAAGGCGATCGGGCTCGGCATGCGCACGCCCATGACCTGGCAGCGTTGCGAAGTCGTCAAGCTGAAGAGCGGCAAGCCGGAGATCCGGCTGCACGGCGCGCTTGCCGAATGGTGCGCGGCGCGTGGTCTCAGCGCCCACGTCAGCATCAGCGACGAATCAGACTACGCGGCGAGCTTCGTCGTCGTCGAAACGCGAGGTGAACGATGAAGGAAGCAGCTCACGCGCCGGTCGTGCTCGACATCGCCGGCCTCGCTCTCGGCGCCGCCGACCGTCGTCGTCTTGTCCATCCGCTGGCCGGCGGCGTCGTCCTGTTCTCGCGCAACTGGCGCGACCGGCACCAGCTCATCGATCTCGTTGCCGAGATCAAGTCGCTGCGGCCCGACATGCTGATCTGCGTCGACCACGAAGGCGGCCGGGTCCAGCGCTTTCGCAGCGACGGCTTCACGGCCTTGCCGCCCATGCGCGCGCTCGGCGAGATGTGGATGGACGACGGCCACGCCGGCCGCGGTGCCGGAGCCATGCGCGCGCTCGAAGCCGCGACCGCCGCCGGGCACGTGCTGGCCAGCGAGCTGCGCGCCTGTGGCGTCGACCTGAGCTTCACGCCGGTGCTCGACCTCGACCACGGCGCCAGCACCGTCATCGGCGACCGCGCCATGCACAGCGATCCGCGCGTCGTCGCCGTGCTCGCCAAGAGCCTGATGCACGGCCTGCTCGAAGCCGGCATGCGCAATTGCGGCAAGCACTTTCCCGGGCACGGTTTCGTCAGGGCCGACAGTCACACCGAAGTGCCTGTCGACCCACGCTCGCTCGCCGCGATCCTCGGCACCGACGCCAAGCCCTACGAATGGCTGGCCGGCACGCTGGCGAGCGTGATGCCGGCGCACGTGATCTATCCGAAAGTCGACCCGAATCCGGCGGGCTTTTCGGCGCGCTGGCTCAAGGACATCCTGCGCTCGCAGCTCGCCTTCGATGGCGCGATCTTCAGCGACGATCTGAGCATGGCGGGTGCGCGCCGGGTCGGCGGCGTCGAGGTCAGCTACACCGAAGCGGCGACGCTCGCGCTCGACGCGGGCTGCGACATGGTGCTGCTGTGCAATCAGTCGCTGGGCGACGGTGCTGCCATCGACGGCTTGCTCGACGGCTTGCTCGAGGCCGCGGCCACCGACCACTGGCAACCCGACCCCATGAGCGAATCGCGCCGCCTCGACCTGCTGCCGCAGACGACGCCGATCGCCTGGGACGAGCTGATGCACTCGCCCGCGTACCAGCGTTCGCTCGAGCGGCTGCCCTAGGCCGGGCGACCCTCGGCGAGCGCTCGCCGCAATGGCAGGCGCTGCCGAGGCAGACGCTCAAGCCCCCGGCGTCTGCGTCTCGAAGGGCAGGCGCACCTGCGACAGGTCCTTCTTCGTCTCGACCAGGACGAGCGGGCCCGCATCGACGGCTTCGACCTTGCGGATCTCGCGCGGCGTGCGGATCGGCGCAGGCAATTCCGCCATCGCGTCATGCGCCGCCTTGATCTTCGCTTCGTCGGAGTTCACCCACTGCAGACCCGCATCGCCAGCGACGGCGAGCAACGAGTCGATCGGCAACACGTAGTCCGGTTCGGGCGCCGCCGCGAGGACCGCAGCCGGCTGCGACATTTCACGGACGGGCTCGTGCGGCGCGGGCGCCGATGCTTCGCGTACCTCGAGGAATGCCGGCGATGCTGCCGGCACGTCGTGGACCGGCGCAGCCGCTTCGGGCTCGCGATCGGCATGCGCCATCGCTGGCTCGGCGCTGTCATGCGCCGGAGAGGCGGCGGGCGCCGCCGGAGCCGTCGCATCTCGCGCTGCCACGTCGTGGGTGTCGCCTTCGACCGCGCCTTCGCGCGGGCCGCGGTCTCGGCCACGACCACCGCGACGGCGTCGGCTTCCCGAGCCTTCGCCGCGCGTGTCGCTCGGATTGCCGGCGTCTTCGATCGTCGCATCGCCGGTCTCGACGTGCGGCTCGGCGCCGCTGCCCTCGACCGGTGCTCTCGGCGCCTGCGGATGCGCGGTCATCGCTTCACCGTCGTTGGCTGCCTGCGCGTCGCCGTGGCTGACCTCGACGCCATTCACATCGTCACGATCACGCCCGCGTCCGCCTCTGCGATTGCGGCGGCGTCCGCCCTGGCGATCACCGCTGTCGCTCGTCTCGCTGCCATTCGGGTTGGGCTGGGTGTCGACGAACGAAGCCGGAGCGACCCCTTCCGCCGACATCGACGCGTCGGCGGCTTCGCCATTGCCCGGCGCGGGCCGATCGTTGCGGCCGCCACGGCTGTCGTCGCGCGCTTCCTGGCGCGGTTCGGAGCGCGGACCGTTGCGATCCCCACGCTCGCCACGCTCACCTCGCTCGCCACCACGGCCGGGCCGGGGCTCGCGCGGTTCACGCGGCTCGCGGGCTTCGCGTGGTTCGCGTGTTTCGTTGCGGCCAGGCTCGGCCGCATCGGGCTTGGGCCCGGCATCGCCACCGCGCTCGCCGCGACGGCCGCGGCCTTGCGAATCGTTGCCGCCTTCGGGACGGTCGGCCGCGGACCGCTCGCCGCGTCTGCCGCCGCCACCACCACCACCACGTCCGCCCCGGCCGCCGCGATCGCCACGGTCGTTGCGTTCGCCGCCGCGGTCACCACGATCACCGCCACGGCCGTCGCGATCGCGCTTGGGCGCTTCGCCGATCGCCGGCGCGGCCAAGGCCAGCGGCCGTGCCGCCACGGGCTCGGGCTCGCCGCCGGAAAAGATCGCCTTGACCCAGGAGAAGAATCCGCGACCGGCCGGAGCGGCCGCAGCTACCGGCGCAGGCACCGGCACGATCACCGGCCTGACCGCTTCGATCGGCCGAGGCTCGGGCTTGGGCACCGAAATCGGCGCCGGCGTCTCGGGCAGGATGCCCTTGATGACCGGCTCCTGCTTGGCCTTGGTCTTCTCGCGGCGTGTGATGCCGACTTCTTCTTCCTGCTCGTCGACCATCGTGTAGCTGGCCTGCAGGTTCTCGAGGCGCGGGTCGTCGTGGCGCAGCCGCTCGAGGCGGTAGT
>JBDTNU010000248.1:0-5850 GCA_039933535.1 Caldimonas sp.
GGTTGCGGCCCGACATGATGTTGTCGAGCACGCTCATGCCCTTGAACAGCGCCAGGTTCTGGAAGGTGCGCGCCACGCCCATCTCGGCCACCTGGCGCGAGTTCATGTGCTGGAAGGTCTTGCCGCGCAGGCTGATCGAGCCGTGCTGCGGCTGGTAGACGCCGCTGATGCAGTTGAGCATCGAGCTCTTGCCGGCGCCGTTCGGTCCGATGATGGCGCGAATCTCGTGCTCGCGAACGTCGAAGCTGATGTCCGAGAGCGCCTTCACGCCGCCGAAGCGAAGGCTGATGTCGCGCACGTCGAGGATGACCTCGCCGGTCTGTCGCCCGGCCATCACGCGGCGCGCCCGACGGTGGCGAAGGTCGGCACGTCGATGATCCGGAGCGTCGCCGCGACCTTGCCGGTGCGACCGTCCTCGAACTTCACGCCGGTCTCGACGTACTGCTCGCTCTGGCCGCCGTACAGCGCGTCGACCAGCACCTGATAGCGCTCGGCGATGAAGCCGCGCCGGACCTTGCGCGTGCGCGTCAGCTCGCCGTCGTCGGCGTCGAGCTCCTTGTGCAGGATCAGGAAGCGGCTGATCTGGCTGCCGGCGAGCTTGGCGTCGGCGGCGAGGTCGGCGTTGACCTTCTGCACGCACTCGCGGATCAGCTCGCCGACCTGGGCCTTCTGCGACAGCTCGGCGTAGCCGCCGTAAGCAAGGTTGCGCTTCTCGGCCCAGTTGCCGACCGCCTCGAGGTCGATGTTGATGAAGGCGCAGACCTTCTCGCGACCGTCGCCGAAGGCCACCGCCTCCTTGATATAGGGAAAGAACTTCAGCTTGTTCTCGACGTACTTCGGTGCGAAGAGCGCGCCGTCGTTGGCGCCGCCGGCGATCCGGCCGACGTCCTTGGCGCGGTCGATGATCTTGACGTGCCCGGCCGCGTCGACGAAGCCGGCGTCGCCGGTGCGATACCAGCCGTCGCCGGTCAGCACCTCGGCGGTGGCCTCGGGATTCTTGTAGTACTCCCTGAAGAGGCCGGGCGAGCGCACGAGGATCTCGCCGCTGGCCTCGACGCGTATCTCGACGCCTTCGATCGGCACGCCGACGGTGTCGGCGCGTGCCTCGTTGTCGGGTTGCAGGCAGACGAACACAGCCGTCTCGGTCGAGCCGTAAAGCTGCTTCAGGTTGATGCCGATCGAGCGGTAGAAGGTGAAGAGATCCGGACCGATCGCCTCGCCAGCGGTGTAGGCGATGCGCACACGCGAGAAGCCCAGCGTGTTGCGCAACGGCGCATAGATCAGCAGCTTGCCGAGCGCGTAGCGAAAGCGGTCGAGCGCGGCGACGGGCTTGCCGTCCATCAGCGCCGGGCCGACCCGGCGGGCCACCGTCATCGCCCGGTCGAACAGCCAGCGCTTGATGCGGCCGGCGTCTTCCATGCGGATCATCACGCTCGTCAGCAGTCCCTCGAAGACGCGCGGCGGCGCGAAGTAGTAGGTCGGGCCGATCTCCTTCAGGTCGATCGTCACCGTGCTCGCCGACTCGGGGCAGTTGACGACGTAGCCGCAGACCAGCCACTGCGCATACGAGAAGATGTTCTGGCCGATCCAGGCCGGCGGCAGGTAGGCGAGCACTTCATCGTCGGCGGTCAGCTTGTCGAAGCGGGCACCTGCTGCGGCGCGGTCGATCAGCGTGTCGTGGCTGTGCACCACGCCCTTGGGATGGCCGGTCGTTCCGGAAGTGAAGAACATGGCCGCGACGTCTGTGGGCTTCGCCTTGGCCACTTCGGCGTCGAAGAATCCCGGGTGCGTCTCGTCCCAGGCTCGTCCGGCGGCGACCAGCGCATCGAGCGGCGCGAGGCCGGGCTCGCGGTAGTGCCGCAGGCCGCGCCCATCGTCGAACCAGATGCGCGTCAGGAGCGGACAGGAGGCGCGTACCTCGAGCATCTTGTCGACCTGCTCCTGGTCCTCGACGATCGCGAACGCGACGTCGGCGTTGCCGATCGGGAAGACGAACTCTTGCGCGGCAGCGTCCTGATAGAGCGGCACGGGCACTGCACCGAGCGACTGCGCGGCGAGCATGGATGCATAGAGCCGCGGCCGGTTCTCGCCGACGACGACGAGTTGCTGGCCGCGCTGCAGTCCCGCTTCGGCCAGGCCGCAGGCGAGCGCGCGCACCAGCGCGGCGAGATCGCGCCACGAGAGCGTCTGCCAGATGCCGAATTCCTTTTCGCGCAGGGCCGGGGCGGCCGGACGTCGCGTCGCGTGGTCGAGCAGGAGCTGCGGGAATGTCGTGGCCAAGATCGTCGATTCGGGGGCGTTGGCGCGCGGATCGCGGGCACTCCGCGCCAGTCGCGACTCTAGGAAAATTTTGACGCCAAGTTGTCGTTCTGCCGACAATCTACGGGACAACACCCTCGGGTGTATCCCTCGCACCCCCGGGGCGAACCTCTTCCTCCGCCTACCTGCATTGCCCCCGCGGCATGCGCTAAGGTCGGGTCATGAAGCTGGTTCTGCTTGTTCTCGTGCTGGCGTTCTCGATGTCGATGCCAGCGACTGCGGCAGTCGAGAGCGTGTTCATGGAAGACATGACCTGGACCGATGTACGCGACGCGATCGCCGCCGGCCGCACCACGGTCATCGTGCCGGTCGGCGGCACCGAGCAGAGCGGGCCGCACATGGCGCTAGGCAAGCACAACGTTCGCGCGCACGTGCTCGCCGGGCGCATTGCCGCGCAGCTCGGCAATGCGCTGGTCGCGCCGGTCGTCGCTTACGTCCCCGAAGGACCGGTGGACGCGACGACCGGCCACATGAAGTATCCCGGCACGATCTCGGTGCCGAGCGATGCTTTCAGGGCGGTGCTCGAAGGCGCGGCGCGGAGCCTGCGCCGCGCCGGCTTTCGCGACATCGTGCTGATCGGCGACCACGGCGGCTACCAGAGCGAGCTCGCCGCCGTCGCGGCCAAGCTCGACCGCGAATGGGCGGCGAAGCCGGCGCGCGCGCATTTCATCGCCGAGTACTACCGTGCCGGTGTCGAGCCCTATGCGCGGGCGTTGCGCGAGCACGGCCTGACCGACACGCAGATCGGCCTCCATGCGGGCGCTGCCGACACCTCGCTCATGCTCGCGGTCGATCCGCACTTCGTGCGCGCCGATCGGCTCGGCGCGGCACCGGTGGCCGGCGACGGCGTCTCGGGCGATGCGCGGCCGTCGGCGGCCGCGCTCGGCCAGCTCGGCGTCGATCTCATCGTCGCGCGCAGTGTCAACGCGATCCGTCGTGCCGTCGTTCGATAATCGAAGGCTCTCGAATTCACAGACGATCAACGGCATGCAGAAGAAGATTCGGCTCGGCGTGGCTGCGAGCCTGTTCACCGCGCTCAGCGTCTCCGCCTGGTGGGTGACGGCACAACCGGCCGACGCGCCGCGATCGGCAGGGATCGCGACGGTTCCGGGGATGCCGGGCGTGGCCGATCGCGACAATCTCTACAGCGAGATCGCCAGCGGCCACTTTTCCGCGGCGGTGAGCGGCGCGCTGGTGCGGGTCTACGTGCCCAACCGTGCCGCCGACACGGTTTCGGTGATCGACCCCGAGACCTTGAAGGTCATCGATACCTTCAAGGTCGGCCTCAATCCGCAGCACATCGTTCCGGCCTGGGACCTGAAGACCTTATGGGTTGCCAACAATGCCGAGGGCCGGCGCGACGGCAGCCTGACGCCGATCGATCCGCTCACCGGCAAGCCGGGCAAGAACATCGCCGTAGACGATCCGTACAACATTTACTGGACGCCTGACGGCAAGCAAGCGATCGTCGTCGCCGAAGGTTACAAGCGGCTCGACTTCCGCGACGCGAAGACGATGAAGGCGGGCAGCTCGATCGCCACACCGGACTGCGCCGGCATCAATCACGCCGACTTCTCCATCGACGGGCGCTTCGCCATCTTCACCTGCGAGTTCTCGGGCTCGGTGACGAAGATCGATCTCGTCAATCGCCGCGTCGTCGGCACGCTCAAGCTGAGCAAGTATTTCGGGCGCGCCGACGTGCTCGCGATCATCGACAAGCCAGGCAGGAAGCCGGTCAACGTTCCCGATCCTTCCGGCATTGGCGAGGTCTGCACCACGCCCGGCATGCCGCAGGACATCCGCGCCTCGCCCGACGGGCGCAGGTTCTACGTCGCCGACATGATGGCCGACGGGGTTCACGTCGTCGATGGCGACAGCTTTCGCCAGATCGGCTTCATCGCCACCGGCATCGGCACACACGGCCTCTATCCGAGCCGCGACGGCAAGCGCCTCTACGTCGCCAATCGCGGCAGCCACGAGATCCGCGGCAAGCGGGCTGGCCCGGGCAGCATTTCGGTCATCGACTTCGCCACCGGCAAGGTCGTGCAGGACTGGCCGATTCCCGGCGGCGGCAGCCCCGATATGGGCAACGTCAGCGCCGATGGCAAGTACCTCTGGCTGTCGGGGCGCTTCGACGACGTCGTCTACCGGATCGAGACGACCAGCGGCGCGGTCGACAAGATCAAGGTCGGACACGAGCCGCACGGCTTGACGGTCTGGCCGCAACCCGGGCGCTACTCGCTCGGCCACACCGGCAACCTGCGCTGATCGCGCGGCCGGCCTCAGCGCCGGTCAGCCGTTCGAGATGCCCGAGGCGACGTGCCCCGAGGGAACGTGCGCGGAAGCATTCTCGATGTGCCCGGTCTGGTCGTCGAAGAAGAAGTCGGGCTCGAACTCGCGCAGGAACTCGCCCTTGGCGAGGCCGCCGAGAAACATGGCCTCGTCGATCTCGACGTTCCATTGCATCAGCGTTCGGATCGCCCGCTCGTGCGCCGGTGCGCTGCGCGCCGTGACGAGCGCGGTGCGGATGCCCATGCCGTTGACCCGGTCGTGCTGCAGCCGTTGCAGGGCCTGCAGCAGAGGCTTGAACGGACCCGCGGCCAACGGCGTCGCGGCCTGGTCGCGCTCGTGCGCCTGGAAGGCGTCGAGCCCGCTCTTCTGGAAGACGCGTTCGGCCTCGTCCGAAAAGAGCACGGCGTCGCCGTCGAAGGCTATCCGCACTTCGTTCGGATGCTGGTCGGAGGCGCGCGCCGAATGCGGGTAGACGCGCGCCGCCGGCACGCCGGCCTCGAGCGCGGAGCGGACGTCGGCTTCGTTGGTCGACAGGAAGAGGTTGGCGGCCAGCGGCCTCAGGTAGCGCCAGGGCGACTCGCCGCGCGTGAACACGCCGCGCTGTATCGGCATGCCGTAAGCCTGCGCCGAACGGAACACGCGCATGCCGGAGACCGGATCGTTGCGCGAGAGGATCACGACCTCGACGCGCTGCATCGTCGCGTCGTTGAAGGCAAGGAGCTTTCGCACCAGCGAGAACGCGACCCCGGGCTTGGCAGCCTGCTCGATGCGCTCGAGCTGCAGCTGCATGTAGGCGCGGTCGTCGTTGGCTTCGAAGTGGCGGTTCTCTTCCTCGAAATCGAACAGCGCCCGCGAAGAGATCGCGACGACAAGCTGACCTTCGAGCGAGGCGGGCATCGAAACATGATACGAGCGCGGGTCGCGCCGTATCACCGACTCACTTCACGAAGCTGTTGAGCTGGATGATCGGCAGCAACACGGCCAGCACGATCAGCATCACCACGCCACCCATGCCGACGATCAGCAGCGGCTCGAGGATGGTCGCCATCTGCATCGCTCGCCGCTGCACCTCGGCCGAGAGCTGCTTGGCGGCCCGTTCGAGCATGGTGGGCAGCTGCCCGGTCTGCTCGCCGAGGCGCGAGAACATCGCCAGGATGCCGGGGAAGCGCTTCTTGCCGGCCAGTGCCGAGGCGAGCGGCGCGCCTTCGCGCACCTGCACCAGCGCGTCCATCGCGTCGG
>JBDTNU010000249.1:0-5831 GCA_039933535.1 Caldimonas sp.
AGCGCCGGCTTCGGCGGGCCGCTCTCGGCCGCCTTCATGGCGCAACACGGCATGGCCGCCGACCCCGAAGCGGTCGACAAGGTCGGCGCGCGCAGCAACTACTACAAGAACATGGTGCCGGCCTTGCCGTCCGCCTACCGGCGTCTTCTCGACGGCGGCGAGGTCGTCGTGGGCAGCAGCACCGCGCGCAGCGCCTGGACCTGTCACGCCGGCTACGGCCACGCCCCGGAGCACATGGCCCTGCACAACCCGAAGCAGGGCGTGCTGATCAGCGGCGACATGGTGCTGCCGCGCATCTCGACCAACGTGAGCGTCATCGACATCGAGCCGGAAGCCGATTCGCTGCGCCTCTACCTCGACTCGATCGAGCGCATGCGTTCGATTCCCGCCGACGTGCTGGTCCTGCCCTCGCACGGCCGGCCGTTCAAGGGCCTGCACACGCGCATCGGCCAGCTTCAGGCGCACCACGAAGCGCGCTTCGTCGATGTGCTGGAAGCGCTGGCCGCCAAGGGTCCGCAGAGCGCCTTCGAGCTCGTGCCCGTGATCTTCAGGCGGCCGCTCGACCTGCACCAGATGACCTTCGCGATGGGCGAATCGGTCGCTCATCTGCATGCGCTCTGGTACGTCGGCAAGCTGGTGCGGCGGCTTGGCGGCGACGGCGTCTATCGCTTCGAGCTGGCCGGTCGCTGACCTTCTGCGCGAGCCGCCGGCCCGGGCTGCGCTGCGTCAGTCCCAGGCCGCCAGGGGCTCGCTGCCGAGCTTGCCGCGCGCCGCCTCGTAGTCCGGAACGACGGAGCGCACCACCTCCCAGAACTTCGGGCTGTGATTCATCTCGCGCAGGTGCGCGAGCTCGTGGGCCACGACGTAGTCGATGGTCGGCATCGGAAAGTGGATCAGCCGCCAGTGCAGCCTGATCGCGCCGCTGGCGCTGGCGCTGCCCCAGCGCGTTGCCGCCGAAGAAAGCGAAAGCCGCGTGACGCGAACGCCGAGCCGCTCGGCGAAGTGCCGGCAGCGCAGCTCGAAGACGGCACGCGCTTCACGCTGCAGCCAGCTCTGCACCGCATCGCGCAGGCGCTCCGGCGACGCGTCGCGGGGCAGCCCGACGTGAAGGCATCGCGCCGGGCCCGCGCCCTCGACCGCTGGATTGCCAGCGCCGTCGAGCACGACTTCACCCGCGGCCAGGCCATGCCGCGCGTCGAGCGCGATCCGGATGGGCTGTCCCAGGAACATCAGCTCGGCGCCGTCGGCCCAGACGATGCGCGCGGCGTCGATCTTCGACGCACGCTCACGCTGCTCGGCGAGCTTGGCGACGATCCAGGCGCTCTTCTCGCGCACCGCCGCGTCGATCTCGCGCAGCGCCACCCACTTGGGCGCGCTGACCGAAAGCCCTTCGGCGCCGACGATGAAGCCGATGCTGCGCCGGCGTGAGCGCCTGAGCAGAAAGGCGATGCGCCGGCCTTCGAGCGCGAGCTCGCGGTTTGCACGCGGATGCCGCGAAAGATCGCTCGCGGCCGGTGTCTCGACGACGGGCGAGCGATCGTCCTCGTCGAACAGGCCGCGCTGCAAGGCATCGACGATGCGGCGCAGGCCGCGGACGATGCTCATGCGTAAGCCTCCGGATCGATGACGCGCATCTCCGTCTCGATCCAGGCCTCGACCTCGCGCATCAGCGAATCGGCGTCGCGGCCCGTGGAAGGGATGGGCTTGCCGAACGAGATGTCGACCACGCCGGGGCGCAGCACCAGGCTCTTGCGCGGCCAGCAGCGCGCCGAGCTCACCGCCACAGGCAAGACCGGCCGGCCGGTCTCGACCGCGAGCCGGCTGCCACCGTTCTTGTACTTGCCCTGGCCGCCGCGCGCGGTGCGCGTGCCTTCGGGAAACATGATCACCCAGTTGCCTTGCGCCATGTAGCGGCGTCCCTGCTCGGCCACCTTGCTCCACGCCTCGGTGCGCTTGCTTCGGTCGATGTGGATCAGGTCCATCCGCGCCATCGCCCAGCCGAAGAATGGAATCCAGAGCAGCTCGCGCTTGAAGACGTAGCAGAGCGGGTGCGGCATGAGGGACGGAAAGGCCAGTGTCTCCCATGCCGACTGGTGCTTGGACAGCATGACGACCGGCGAATCGGGCAGGTTCTCCCATCCCTTCACGCGGGCACGGACGCCGCAGATGACGCGCGCTCCCCAGACCGAGACCTTGAGCCAGCCCGCGCAGAGCCAGTAGACGCGGGCGCCGCGAACGAAGATCGAGTAGATGACCGCGACCGTCGCCCAGGGCACGATCGTGACGAACAGGAACAGGAAGAAGAGTGCCGAGCGAAGCACCGCGAGCGCGCGCCCCATCACAGCGAGCCGAACACCGAATCGGGCTCGGCCGCGTCGCCACGCACGACCCGCTCCTCGTGAAGCAGCTCGTGCGCAAAGGCGGCGAGGTCGGCGTGAATGCGAGCGTTCGGCACCGCGCTCTGCACCGCGAGCATCTCGGCCTCGTCGAGCCGCGCACCCTTGCCGGTGCGCACGAAATGGGTCGTGCAACCGACCGACGTGCCGGCCTGGAGATCGCGGAGCGAGTCGCCGACCAGATGCGTCTCGGCGAGGTCGACGCCGTAGCGCTCCCTGATCGTCTCGAACAGGCCAGGCAAGGGCTTTCGGCAGCGGCAGCCATCGTCGGGGCCGTGCGGACAGAAGAAGATCGCGTCGATGCGGCCGCCGACTTCGGCGAGCTCGCGGTTCATGCGCGCATGGATCGCGTTGAGCGCGACCATGTCGAACAGGCCGCGCGCCAGGCCGGACTGGTTGGTCGCGACCACGGTGTGCCAGCCGGCGTGGTTGAGGCGGGCGATCGCCTCGAGCGCGCCCGGCACCGGCACCCACTCGTCGGCCGACTTCACGTAGTCGTCGCGATCCTCGTTGATCGTGCCGTCGCGGTCGAGGATGACGAGTTTCATCAGAAGGCGATTCTGCCGTTGTCAGGTGGCCAGCCGTGACAGGTCGGCGACGCGATTCATCGCTGCGTGCAGCCTGGCCAACAGGCCGAGGCGATTGGCGCGCAGCGCGGGATCGTCGGCGTTGACCATCACTGCGTCGAAGAAGGCATCGACCGGGATCTTCAGAGCGGCCAACGCCTGCAGGGAGGGCGTGTACCGGCCCTGACGAAACGCGAGGTCCGCCTTCGTTTCGACGCTCAGGAGCGCGTCATGCAAGGCCACCTCGGCCGGATCCGACAGCAGCGACAACTTGACTTCCGGCGCTGCCTCGCCATTCGATTTCTTCAGGATATTGCCGACGCGCTTGTTGGCCGCGGCGAGCGACGGCGCTTCCGGCAGCGCGCCGAAAGCGCGCACGGCATCGAGCCGGCTCTTCATGTCGGTCAGTTGAGTTCGAGGCAGCGCAAACACGGCGTCGATCTCCTGCGAGCTGTAGCCCTGCTCACGAAGACTTCCGGCGAGGCGCTCATAGATGAAAGCGAGCAGCGGTTCGGTCGGATCCTTGATGGCGGCACCGAATGCCGGCAACGCAACCGCAACCAGGCGTTCCAGGCTGATCGGAACCTGCTTCTCGATCAGCATGCGAACCACACCGATCGCGTGGCGACGCAGTGCGAAAGGATCCCTGTCGCCGGTCGGCGACTGGCCGATACCGAACAGGCCCACCAGCGTTTCGAGCTTGTCGGCCAACGCGACGATCACTCCCACGTGACCGCGCGGCAGTGCATCGCCCGCGAAACGCGGCTTGTAGTGATCCTCGATCGCTTCGGCGACTTCCGTGGGCAAGCCGTCGGCGCGCGCGTAGTAACCGCCCATCACGCCCTGCAGCTCCGGAAACTCGCCGACCATGTCGGTCAGCAGATCGGCCTTGGCCAACATCGCGGCCTCATCGGCCAGAGCCTCGGGCTTTTCATGGAGATACGCCGTCGCCGCGATCTCCTTCGCGATCCTGCGCACACGCATCGTTCGCTCGCCCTGCGTGCCGAGCTTCGCGTGATAGACGACCTTGTCGAGCCCCGGCACGCGCGACGCGAGCGTCTTCTTGCGGTCCTGGTCGAAGAAGAACTTCGCGTCGGCCAGGCGCGGCCGCACGACCCGCTCGTTGCCCTCGATGACCTTGCCCGGGTCTGCCGGCGTGATGTTGCTCACCACGAGAAAGCGGTTCGTGAGCGCGCCCTGCGCGTCGAGCAGCGGGAAGTACTTCTGGTTCGCCTTCATCGTCAGGACGAGACATTCCGGCGGCACCGCCAGGAAGTCAGCCTCGAATTCGCAGGCCAGCACGTTCGGCCGCTCGACCAGCGAAGTCACTTCGTCGAGCAGCGCCGCGTCATCGATCGGCGTCAGGCCCGCCTTCTTCGCCGAAGCGTCCAGCTGACGCGCGATCTCGGCGCGCCGGTCGGCAAAGCTCGCGATGACGGCACCTTCGTTTCGCAACTGGCCGTCGTAGCTCACCGCCGAACGCACGACGATCGGCGACACGACCGCTTCGAAGCGGTGGCCGAGCGTCGCGCGGCCGGCGTCCAGGCCGAGAGCGCGAACCGGTACGACGTTTTCGCCATGCAGGGCGACGAGGCCGTGCGCCGGGCGAACGAAGCTGACGCTCGTCCACCCATCGGCAAGCTGGTACTGCATCACCTTGGGAATCGGCAGGTGGGCCAGCGCGTGATCGAGCGCGACCTGCAGGCCTTCTGCGATCGTCGCGCCGGGCACCACGGTGTCGAGGTACAGGCTCTCGGCCTTGCCATCCGGGCGACGCTCGAGCCCGGCCACCGCCGACGCGTCCGCGCCCGCCGAAGCGAGCTTCTTCAACAACGCCGGGGTCGGCTCGCCATTGGCCGACAGGCCGACGGCGACCGGCATCAGCTTGATCGACACGGCCCGATCGATGGCGCGGTCGGCGACCGCATCGATCCGAACCGCGAGTCGGCGCGGTGTCGCGAACGGCGTCATCGTCGCGTCCGCCGCAGCCAGGCCCTGTCTTCGAAGGCTCGCCAGGATCGACTCGGCGAATGCGGCGCCGAGCGACTTCAATGCTTTCGGCGGAAGCTCCTCGACAAGCAGCTCGACCAGCAGGGGCGCGACGCGGGCATCGGCCATCAAGCGCCCTTCCTGCTGTCGGTCGCGAGCTGCCTGGCCGCCATCTGCGCGACGACCTCCGCACCCCACGCCTTCGGCGCCATCGGAAACCCGAGCCGCGCCCGGCTCTCGAGATAGCTTTGCGCCACGCTCTTGGCCAGGACGCGAATCCGGCCGATGTAGGCCGCGCGCTCGGTCACGCTGATCGCACCCCGCGCGTCGAGCAGGTTGAAGTCGTGCGCCGCCTTCAGCACCTGCTCGTAGGCCGGCAAGGCGAGCTGCAACTCCATCAGCGCCTTGGCCTGGCGCTCGTGTGCCGCAAACGCCGTGAGCAGGAACTCGACGTCGCTGTGCTCGAAGTTGTAGGTGCTCTGCTCGACCTCGTTCTGGTGATACACATCGGCATACGTCAGGCCATCGGTCCACTGCAACTTGTAGACGTTGTCGACGCCCTGCACATACATCGCCAGCCGCTCGAGCCCGTACGTGATCTCGCCGGTGATCGGCCTGCATTCGAGGCCGCCGACCTGCTGGAAGTAGGTGAACTGCGTCACCTCCATGCCGTTCAGCCAGACCTCCCAGCCCAGGCCCCAGGCGCCGAGCGTCGGGTTTTCCCAATCGTCTTCGACGAAGCGGACGTCGTTGGTCTTCAGGTCGAAGCCGAGCGCTTCGAGCGAGCCGAGGTAGAGATCGAGGATGTCGGCCGGCGCCGGCTTGAGCACGACCTGGTACTGGTAGTAGTGCTGCAGCCGGTTCGGGTTGTCGCCGTAGC
>JBDTNU010000250.1:0-5812 GCA_039933535.1 Caldimonas sp.
CGGCGGGCTGGAGCAGGCCGGCTTGCAGGGCCATCAGCTCTTGCGCGTCCTTGACGGAGAGCGCGGCTTGCGTGGTTTGCGAGGCTTCGGTCATCGCGGTCTTGGCGACCTGGAGGTTCAGCTCGACAAGCTTCTCGATGCCTTCGAAGGCAAGGCCGGTCAGGCCGAAGAGGGTTTCGACATTGGCCTTGTGGGCGATCACGATTTGTTCGGCGGTCATCATGGAGGGTCTCCTGCAGTGGATCGGGTAGGGCGGTTCGGTTCAACAATTTATGTTGCAGTGCAACAAGAACGAAGTATAGAGGTAAACCCGAGGTTTGCAAGCCTTTGATGCTGCGCTGCACCACTTTAGACGCGACGATCTAATTCGGCTCGAAAACACCTCCATGCGCGCGCCGACGTCATCGTCGCGATCCAGGCGCCGAGGATCCGGACTCCATCGATCCTTGCGGCAATGGAACAATGCGCCTCGATGAGCGACAGCAACGAGCCCGCTTCCAACGAAGCCGCCGCCCTCGACCGGCCGCAACCCTTGCCGCGCTCGGCCTACCGACGCTTCGTGCCTCTGGCAACCCGCTGGCTCGACAACGACGTCTACGGCCACCTCAACAACGTCGTCTACTACAGCCTGTTCGACACCGTGATCAACGGCGTGCTCCTCGAGGCCGGCGCGCTCGACATCGCGCGTGGCGAGGTGGCGGGCTTCGTCGTCGAGACTCGCTGCAACTACTTCGCGCCGCTGGCGTTTCCGCAGGCGCTGGAAGCGGGATTGCGGGTCGGACACGTCGGCGCTTCGAGCGTGCGCTACGAGATCGGCATCTTTGCCGCCGGTGCCGAAGAGACCGCGGCGCGCGGTCATTTCGTCCACGTCTACGTGGATCGTGCTACGCAGCGCCCGGTGGCGCTGTGGCAAGCCCTGCTGGACATCGTGAAGGAGCTCGCTTGACCCCTGCCACGGAGACGGCCCGCTGGGTCGACGAGGCGATCACCTCGCGTCATTCGATCCGGGCCTTCCTGCCGAAGCCGGTGCCGCGCGAGCTCGTCGAGCACGTCCTCGCGGTCGCGTCGCGCGCCCCGTCTGGAACGAACACGCAGCCGTGGAAGGTGTACGTGTTGACCGGCGAAGCCAGGAGCGCGCTGTCGCGTCGTCTCGTCGCCGCCTACGACGACCCGGCCGAGCGCACAGCGCACACCGAGGAGTACGCCTACTACCCGACCGAATGGAAGTCGCCTTTCATCGATCGGCGCCGCAAGGTGGGCTGGGATCTGTACGGCCTGCTCGGCATCGCCAAGACCGACAAGGCGCGCATGCATGCCCAGCACTCTCGCAACTACGAGTTCTTCGGTGCGCCGGTCGGCTTCATGTTCACGATCGATCGCATCATGCGGCAGGGAAGCTGGCTCGACTTCGGCATGTTCCTGCAAAGCGTCATGGTCGCGGCGCGCGGGCACGGCCTCGACACGTGCCCGCAGGCCGCGTTCACGCCCTTTCATCGCCTGATCATGCCGGCGATCGGCGCGCCCGAAGGCGAGCAGCTCGTCTGCGGCATGTCGCTCGGCTATCGCGACGCCGCGGCAATCGAGAACACGCTCGTCACGGAACGCGAGCCGGTCGCCAACTTCGTGAAATTCATCGAATAGGAAAAGGTCGACGATGAAGCCTGCCATCCTCGTCTGCCGACGCGTCCTGCCAGGAACGCTCGAGCGTCTGAATGCGCACTTCGAGGTCGAGGCGAACCAGGCCGACGCGGAGTGGAGCCGCGACGAGCTGGCCGAGCACCTGCAAGGCAAGGTCGGCGCCTTCATCACGAGCACGCAGCCGATCGACGCGACCTTGCTCGATCGCTGCCCGAAGCTGCGCGCGATCTGCAGCATGTCGACCGGCTACAACAACGTCGATGTGCCGGCCTGCACGGCGCGTGGCGTGCTCTTCGCCAACGCGCCCGACGTGCTGACCGAAACGACCGCCGACTTCGGCTTCGCGCTGATGATGGCCGCGGCGCGGCGCATCACCGAGAGCGAGCATTTCCTGCGCCGCGGCGACTGGAAGAAGTGGACCGTCGACCTGTTCGCCGGAGCCGACATCCATGGCGCGACGCTCGCCATCCTCGGCATGGGCCGGATCGGCCGGGCGGTCGCGCGGCGCGGCGCGCGTGGCTTCGACATGCCCGTGATCTATCACAACCGCTCGCGCCTCGAGGCATCGGTCGAAGCCGAGCTGGGTGCCCGCTACGTCACCAAGGACGAGCTGTTCGCCGCAGCGGATCACCTCGTGATCGTCGTGCCGTATTCGGCCGAATCGCATCACCTTGTGGGTGGGGCGGAGCTGAAGAAAATGAAGCCGGGCGCGACGCTGACCAACATCGCGCGGGGCGGCGTCGTCGACGACGCCGCGCTCGCGCACGCCCTGCGTGAAGGAACGATCGCCGCCGCCGGGCTCGATGTGTTCGAAGGCGAGCCGTCGGTGCATCCGGACCTTCTCGCGCTATCCAACGTCGTGCTCACGCCGCACATCGCCAGCGCGAGCTTGCCGACCCGGCTTGCCATGGGCGAGCTGGCCGCGGTCAACCTGATTGCCGCCCTCGACGATCGTCCCGGTGCGCCGTTGCCGCCCACCGCGCTCAATCCGCAGGTCCTGGCGCGGCGACTGTAGGACCGGACCCACAGCGCCCGACGATGCGGGCCGATACGGACGCCGCAGGCCGCGTCACAAAATTCCGCCATGCCCTCCAACGGCCCCCAGCGCGCCCCGGCCAGTCAGAGCACGAAGTGATGACCGAAACCTCTTGTCCGCAACCGGCGCTCACCGTGGTGGCTCGATGAGGAGTCCGCTCGCTGCATGGCGGGCGGGGGTTCGCTGGCCGGCCGCGCTGATAACGGCCCTTGTCGTTGTCGTCATCGCCCTCGCCGGCTGCGAGTTGGCCGGTTGGCCGTTCCTGGCTTCGCCGATGCAGCGATGGCTGGCAAAGACCCTGGACCGGAGCGTGGCCTTCGGCGACGAATCCGGCGGGCAGAGCGAAGTCCGCATCGGCCTGCTCGGCGGCATTCGCATTGCCGCGTCGCGACTCGAGATCGGCGCGCCGGCGTGGAGCAAGTCGCCGCACATGCTGCTGGCACGCGATGTTCGACTCGAGCTCGGCTACTTCGACCTCTGGCGTGCCTGGCGCGGCGAGCCCTTGCATATCCGTGAGCTGGAGGCTGCCGAGCTCGATGGCGTGCTCGAGCGGCGCGCCGATGGCGATGCCTCCTGGCAGTTCGGCAAGAAAGCAAAGGTCGACGACAGCGAGCAGCCCGCAGCGTTGCCGACCTTCGGGGAGCTTCGGGTCGGCGACGGCCACCTCGCATACACCGACGAGATCCTGCCTGCCGCGATCGACGCGCGTTTCGCCCTGAGCGACGGCAGTGCGACGACTGCGGCTCGAGATGCGCAATCGGCCTCGGATGCGAGGGGCATCGTCGTTCGTGCCGGCGGCGCGGCGTCGGGCGCGTCTGCGGCGGCGCAAGCGGCGACGTTGGCGCCCGGCGAGATCGGCCTGCGACTGAACGCGACCGGGCAATACCGCAAGCTGCCGTTGCGGATCGACCTGCGGACCGCGGGCGTGCTCGGGTTGTTCGCACAAGGCAAGGAAGCAAATGCGCAACCCTTGAAGCTGATCGCGACGATCGGTCACGCCGACCTTTCGTTCGAAGGCAGCACCACCGATCCCTTGCACTTCGCCGGCCTGCAGGGTCGCTTCACCCTGGCCGGGCCATCGCTGGCGGCGGTGGGCGATCCGCTCGGCATCACCTTGCCTACGACGCCGGCCTTCAGTACCCGGGGCACGGTCGCCAAGGACGGCGGAATCTGGAAAGCCGTCTTCGACGACGCGACGATCGGCACGAGTCGCATCAATGGCGCCTTCACCTTCGACCGGCGCCCGAAGGTGCCATTGCTGGCAGGCAAGATCGGCGGGTCGCGTCTCGTGCTGGCCGACTTGGGCCCCGCCGTCGGCACGCCGGTGCAAGGCGAGGCGCCGCCCGCAGGCTCGCGAACCTCGCGCGGAGAACGCGTCTTTCCGGACAAGAAATTCGACCTGCCGTCGCTGCGCGCCATGGACGCCAACGTCGTGATCGAGATCGGCATGTTCGATCCGGGCACGACGCTGATCGAGCCATTGCGTCCCGTGCGCGGTCACCTTCTGCTTGCCGACGGTGTGCTCACGATCGCGGACTTCGAGGGCAACACGGCGCAGGGGAGGCTGGTCGGTTTCTTCCAGCTCGACGGGCGCGGACCACAAGCGCTCTGGACAGCTGACCTGCGCGCCTTGGGCGTCGACCTGACCCGATGGCTGCGCCTGAAACGGGATGCGGCGGCGCCGCCCTACGTCTCCGGCAAGCTCGATGCGCTGGTCAAGGTGAAGGGCGCCGGGCGATCCACGGCCGAGATCCTGGGCAGCCTGGCCGGCGACATCCGGATTCATTTGCGCGATGCGTCGATGTCGCACCTCATCGTCGAAGCGAGCGGTCTCGACCTCGCGCAGGCCCTCGGCGTCTTCGTCAAGGGCGACGACTCCTTGCCGATTCTTTGCAACGTGGTCGATCTCGACGTGACGAACGGCGTAGCCAAGCCCAAGGTCTTCGTCCTCGACACGAAAGACTCGACGGTCTGGATCGACGGCACGGTCTCGCTGAAGAGCGAGGTCATGGACCTTCGCGCCGTCGTTTCACCGAAGGACTTCAGCCCCATGACCCTGCGCACGCCGATTCACGTGCGCGGCACGCTCGGCAACCCGTCCGTGGCGCTCGAGCCCGGCAAGCTCGCCGGCAAGGCGGGCGCTGCGGTTTTGCTCGCGCTGCTCAATCCGCTGGCCGCGATCATTCCGTTCATCGATCCGGGTGCACGAAAGGCCGCTCGGGACGAGTCGAACCAGTGCGCTGCGCTGGTTCCTACCCGCGGCAAGATTGCAACTGCGGCGAAGGTGCCGGCGAAGCTGCATGTGCCACCGCCCGCAATGGCAGCGGCGAGCGCCGCAAGCGCCGGCCGCTGAGGGTGTTCGGCTTCAGCGCTCGGCGCCGATACGCGGTCAAGCCTTGCGCTTGTCGCTGACGAGCCGGCCTTCGCCCTTCGAATGCGACTTGCCGATTTCCTCGGCGCGCTTCATGGCCTCGGCTTCGGCGGCGGAATCGGGCGCGGCTTCGTGCGCGGCCGGCTCGACCTTTCCGGACTCGGCGAACTCTTGCGCGGCCCTGTCGTAGCGGCGCGCGGCCTCGTAGTCGCCTTCGCCCTGGACTTCGTCTTTCTTCGGCGTGCTGGTCATTTCGTTCTCCGGTCTTTCATCGTTGTCCGCCGGGTGGCGGCGGGACTCGCGGCGTCAGGCCGCGGCTGCCATTTCCACGACTTCGTCGGTGACGACGTCGAAGCGCAAGAGCGTGTTCGGGCCGAAGCACATCGTGATCGGCACATCGCCCGCATCGCGGCCGCGCGCCATCACGACCCGGCCGATCCGACGCCGGTTGTGGCGTGCGTCGAAGGTGTACCAGCGATCGCCGAGGAACACCTCGAACCACGCACTGAAGTCCATCGGCCCGGGCACGACGGGCACGCCGATGTCGCCGAGGTACCCGGTCGCATAGCGCGCCGGGATATTCATGCAGCGGCACAGCGTGATCGCCAGGTGCGTGAAGTCACGGCACACGCCCTCGCGCTCGCGGTAAGCGTCGAGCGCCGTGCGGGTCGGCCGCGCCGTCTTGTAGTTGAACTTCAGGTGCTGGTGGACGAATGCGCAGATCGCCTCGACCCGTGCCCACCCGGGCGCGACGTTGCCGAAGCGGT
>JBDTNU010000251.1:0-5809 GCA_039933535.1 Caldimonas sp.
CTCGAGGAGCGCAAGGCCAACATGGGCAACCAGCTCTCGGGCGGCGAGCAGCAGATGCTCGCGGTGGCGCGCGCGCTCGTGCTCAACCCGAAACTGCTGCTGCTCGACGAGCCGCTCGAAGGGCTGGCGCCGATCATCGTGAAGGAGCTGCTGGCGTCGATCGCCCGCGTGGTTCGCGACGAAGGCGTCTCGGCCATCATCGTCGAGCAGAACCCGCGGTTGATCCTGCCGATCACGTCACGCGCGGTCGTCCTGGACCGCGGCGCGATCGTTCACGAAGGCGCGAGCGCCGATCTGCTTGCCGACCGCGAGCGGCTCGACCGCTGGCTCGCGGTCGCACGCGCCTGAACCGGCGGCGATCAGGAGCGGATGTAGGCCCAGCCCTGCTGCTGCTTGCGCATCACCTCGACCACGCCCGCCGGCACGTAGCTGATGTTCGGCAGCATGTCGGCCGGCACCAGCTTCGCGTTGCTCATCGTGTTCTGGCAGCCGTTGACGGTGACGCCTGCCTTCAGCGCCTCGGCGATGCGCTTCCCTACGCTCGAATCGGCCTTGAGCATGTTGATCCCCGGACCGTACGCGACGAGCTCGATCTCGACCGGCTCGCCGCCCACGCCATCGCGAAGGTTCTGCATGTTGTTGAGCGGGGATTGGCGGTCATGAGGAGATCCTTGATTGAGAGCCGGCGCTACAGCGGCAGGCCGACGTAATTCTCGGCCAGCGCCGTCGAAGCCGCTTGCGAGTTGACGAGGTAGTCGAGCTCGGCAGCCTGCATCTTCTGCCCGAACGCGCCCGTCTCGGGAAACTTGTGCATCAGCGAGGTGAACCACCACGAGAAGCGCTCGGCGCGCCAGACCCGGCGCAGGCACCGCTCGGAGTAGCCGTCGATGCCGGCGTCGCTGTGCCCGGCATAGTGCTCGGCCAGCGCCTGCGAGAGCAGGCCGACGTCGCCGGTGGCGAGGTTCAGGCCTTTCGCGCCGGTCGGCGGAACGATGTGGGCGGCGTCGCCGGCCAGGAAGAGCCGGCCGAAGCGCATCGGCTCGGCGACGAAACTGCGCAGCGGTGCAATGCTTTTCTCGATGGAAGCGCCGGTGACCAGCGCTTCGGCCGCGGCCGGGTCCAGGCGCAACCGCAGCTCGTCCCAGAACGCGTCGTCGCTCCAGCGCTCGACCTTGTCGTCGGACGAGCACTGCACGTAGTAGCGGCTGCGCGTGGCCGAGCGCATGCTGCAGAGGGCAAAGCCGCGCTCGTGGTTCGAGTAGATGAGCTCGTGCGAAACCGGCGGCGTTTCCGAGAGCACGCCGAGCCAGCCGAACGGATAGACGCGCTCGAAGGTCCGCAATGCGCTGTCCGGGACGCTCTGCCGGCTGACGCCGTGATAGCCGTCGCAGCCGGCGATGAAGTCGCAATGCAATTCGTGCTCGCTGCCGCCGTTGCTGTAGCGCACGCTCGGCCGCGCGCCGTCGAAGCCGTGCAGGCTGACATGCTCGGCTTCGTAGACCGTGGGCAGCCCGGCCGCAGCGCGCAAGTGCATCAGGTCGCGCGTCACCTCGGTCTGGCCGTAGACCATGACCTGCTTGCCGCCGGTGAGGCCGTGCAGGTCGATGCGGTGGCGCGCGCCGCCGAAGCAAAGCTCGATGCCCTGGTGCGGCAGGCCTTCGGCGCGCATGCGCGCGCCGGCGCCGGCGGCGTCGAGCAGGTCGACGGTCACCTGCTCGAGCACGCCGGCGCGGATCCGGCCGAGGACGTAGTCGGGATCGCGCTGCTCGACGATCACCGATTCGACGCCGGCCTTCGCCAGCAGGGCGCCGAGGAGCAGGCCGGCCGGCCCGGCGCCGACGATTGCGACTTGCGTCGAACGCGTCGTCATGGCGCTTCGTCGGCAGCGGGTTGTTCGTGCCAGAGCGCAAGCAGCTCGGCTTCGCGAGTGCGCGTGAGCTTGCCGCGGCGGCGGGCGTCGTCCGGCGCGGGAACGCCTTCATCCATCACCGCGGCCACCGTCTGCTCGAGCGGTCGGGTCGTCAGCCGGGTCCGCTCGGCGCGCTGGATCTCGACGCGAGAGTGGGCGTGGTTCTCGGCGTCCTGCGAAGCCAGCCAGAGCGGCAGCTCGCTCCAGGGCTCGACCTTGTGCTCGAGCAGAAAGCTCTCGGCCACCGGCGTCACCTGCAGCTCCGGGGCGCCGCGTTCGGCCGCCTCGTCCTGGCAGGCTGCGACCAGATCGGCCCAGCTCCAGGTCGGCCCGTTCGCCGGCCC
This sequence comes from Caldimonas sp., assembly GCA_039933535.1. Taxonomy (GTDB): domain Bacteria; phylum Pseudomonadota; class Gammaproteobacteria; order Burkholderiales; family Burkholderiaceae_C; genus Schlegelella_A. The sequence goes on from JBDTNU010000251.1 coordinate 2,254, forward strand.
GGTGGCGTTGAAGGCGCCGCGCTCGCCGCGTTCGAGCAGGCGCACGATCCACGCGCCCAGGTCGCGCACGTCGATGAACTGCAGCGGCTCGTCGTCGCCGAGGTCGGGCACCAGCATCTCGCCGCCTTCCATCGCCCGCCATGGCCAGTGGCTGAAGCGGCCACTGCGGTCGCCGGGGCCGACGATCAGTCCGGGCCGGACGATCAGGCCGCGCTCGCCGAAGACCTTGCCGACCTCGGCTTCACACGCCGCCTTTTGCGGTCCGTAGTGGGCGATGTCGCGGTCGCTCGGATCGATCGCCTTGAAGTCGGCGAGCCGGTCGGCCTCGCGCACCGGCGCGTGGGCGAAGGAGGCGTAGGCCGAGATGCTCGACACGAAGCAGTAGATCGCGCTGTCGCGAAGGGCCTGCGCGCTCTTCTGCACGTCGGCCGGGGCGTAACCGCATGTATCGACGACGGCGTCGAACTTGCGTCCGTCGAGCTGGCCGAGGTCGGTGGCGCGGTCGCCGACGATCGCCTCGACGCCTTCCGGCCAGGCGCTGCAGGCGCGTCCACGGTTGAACACGGTCAACTCATGGCCGCGGTCGAGGGCCGAGCGGAGCACGGCGGCACCGAGGAAAACACCGCCGCCGAGGATGAGGATCTTCATGGTGGAAACAGGTCCTGTTGCGCCGGCGGGTCGCGACGCGGTGAGTCTAGGGCCTGTTCACGCCCGATGCCTGTCCACGCCCGGCAGGCGGGCCGTCCTAAAGCCCGCCCACGCGACGCCGATAACACCGCTAGCCCCGTGTGCCGACGCGCCGGGGCCCACGACATGAAGGCAGCGACCCCACTTACTCCCGAGATCGACGTCCAGGCGCTGCGCGTCGGGATGTTCGTGCACCTCGACGTGGGCTGGATGTCGCATCCGTTCCCGCTCAGCAGCTTCCGGATCACGACGCCGGCGCAGGTGACGACGATCCGCTCGCTCGGCCTCGGCCGGGTGCGCTGGAGCCCGCAGGACAGCGAGCTCTCCCTGCTCGACGGCGGCGAGGCGACGCCGAACCTGCCGCAGCCGGGCCGCGCCGCCGCGAACGATGCCGACGGCGCGGAGGGTGTCGAAGGAGCCGATGCCGCCAACGACGACCGGACGGTCGCGGGCACCGTTCCCGACGGGCTCGACGGGGCAGACCTGTCGCCCGAGGAAAGATCGCGCGCGACGCAGCGCCGCCGGCTCGAAGCCCAGCGCGAGGCGCAGAAGCTCTGCGAGCGCCAGTACGGCGAGGCCTCGCGTGCCTGCCGCCAGACGATCGAGATGGTGGCTGGCAAGCCGCGCGAGGCAAAGGCCCAGGCCGAGTTGCTGACCCGCGCCCTCGTCGACAAGATGGTCGACGCGGACGAGCTCTGCATCCGCGTGCTGACCGAAGGTGCCGGCGACAAGGCGTCGATGCACGCAATGAACGTCGGCATCATCGCGCTGCTGATGGGCCGCTGCTTCGGCTTCTCGGCCGAGGAAATGCAGGACCTCGGCGTCGGCGCGATGCTGCACGACATCGGCAAGTGCGACCTGCCGCCGCGGATGCGCCATCGCGACGACAACCTCTCTCCGAGCGAAGTGCGCGTCTACCAGGAGCACGTCGAGCTCGGCCTGGTGCAGGCGCGGCGCATGGGCTTGTCGGCGGGTGCGACGGCGGTGATCGCACAGCACCATGAGCATGCCGATGGCACCGGTTTTCCGGCGCAACTCAACAGCGACCGGATGACGATGGGCGCGCGCATCGTCTCGCTCGTCAACCGCTACGACAACCTGTGCAACCCGCGGCTGCCCGCCAAGGCCATGACGCCGCACGAATCGCTGTCGCTGCTCTTCGCGCAAGGGCGCAGCAAGTACGACACCTCGATCCTCGGTGCCTTCATCAAGATGATGGGGGTCTATCCACCGGGCTCGACGGTGCAGCTCACCGACGACCGCTACGCCACGGTGGTGGCGGTCAATTCGACGCGGCCGCTCAAGCCCCGCGTGCTGGTCTACGACGACGGCGTGGCGCGCGACGAGGCGCTCGTGCTCGATCTGGAAACCGCCAACGGCCTGGGCATCCGGCGCAGCATCAAGCCGCAGCAATTGCCGCCGCCGGCGCTCGACTACCTGGCGCCGGCGCCGCGCATCGCCTACTTCTTCGAGCCCGCGGTCGCCCTGGAAGCGCAAGGGTGAACAACCCGCTTCCGGTCGATCGATTCAGCGTCGCCGATGCGGCGCGGCGGACCTGGCCGTACCTGATCGAGTCGATGCTCGAAGCGGTCTGCCTGGTCGAGCCCGAGGGCCTGCGCATCGTCGCCGCCAACGCGGCGGCCGGCCGGCTGCTCGGCGCCAGGCCGTCGGAGCTGATCGGTCGCGACATGCACCAGATGTCGGCAACGCCCGAGGACGATGTCTTCTGGCGCGAGGTGGGCGAGGGCTTCGCCGCCAGCATCGTCTCCGAGTCGTTCGTGGCCGGTCCCGACGGCGTTGCCGTGCCGGTGACGCGCCGCGTCAGCCGGATCGAGCCGGCGCCCGGCGCGGCGCTCTACGTCGTCGCCCTTCAGGACCGCAGCGCCGAGCTCGAGGCCGGGCGCAGCGCCGAAGCGAGCAAGGCCGAACTGCAGGCGACGCTCGAATCCGTGAGCGACGGCGTTCTGGTGACGGACCTGGCCGGTCACATCAGCAACTTCAACCGGCGCTTCGCCGCGATCTGGGATCTGCCCGAAGAGATGCTGCTGCTGCGCGCCGACGACGAGGTCTTCGACTGGATGCGCATGCAGGTGGCCGACCCGCGCCAATACATGCTGCGCCTGGCCGAGATCGACGCCGCGACGCTGCTCCAGGCGAGTGACCGCATCGCGCTGCGCTCGGGCAAGGTGGTCGAGCGGGCAACCGCACCTCAGTGCAGCCGCGGCCGGCCGATCGGGCGCGTCTTCAGCTATCGCGAAATGCATTGAAATTCGCGCCGCGGGCACGGCTGGCGCGGGCTTCGTAAACTAGCGGTCCGCAAGGAAGGACCCGATGTCTGCGATCCTGGGAACAGCAGCTCTAGAACAACGCCTCGAAAACCTGACCCCGTCGCTGGCCATCGTGCTCCCCGGCGGGCGCCGCATGGGGCCCGGCAACGCCGCGGTCACGCTGAGGCTGAAAGAGTTATCGACACTGGCGCACGTGGCCACCGGCCAGATGGGCAAGGTCGGCGAGGACTACGTCGAAGGCAGGCTCGACATCGACGGCAGCATGCGCGACCTGATGACGCTGGCGGCCGCGATGATGGCGGGTGATCCGACCGAGGTCGCGGTGACTGCGCCGGTCGGCTGGGTTCGCCAGCTCGTGTTTCTCGCCCGCTCGCACGTCAGGCATCGTCCCGAGGTCGATGCCAAGCAGATCCAGTTCCACTACGACGTCTCCGACGATTTCTACGCGCTCTGGCTCGACCCGAAGCGGGTCTACTCCTGCGCCTACTACCGCGACGCGGGCATGCAGCTGGCAGCGGCCCAGGAAGCCAAGCTCGAGCACATCTGCAGGAAGCTGATGCTCAAGGAGGGCGAGCGCTTCC
>JBDTNU010000252.1:0-5776 GCA_039933535.1 Caldimonas sp.
TCCTTCGGCCGCGCGATGCTCGCGCAGTTTCCGCTCGAGCCGGGCGGCGTCTACCTGAACCACGGCACGGTCGGCGTCACGCCGCTCGCCGTGATGCGTGCCCGCACGGCCCTGCTCGACGAGATCGAGCGGCATCCGTCGCGCTTCATGATCCGCGAGCTCATGAACCTGGGCATGTCGTCGCCGCCGGAGCTGCCTCGATTGCGCGCCGCGGCCGATCGCGTCGCCTCGTTTCTGGGCACGCGCGGCGAGGGCCTCGTGTTCGTCGACAACGCAAGCAGCGGCGTCAACGCGGTGCTGCGCTCGATCGAGCTCGACCCCGGCGACGAGATCCTGATCCCCGACCAGGCCTACGGCGGCGTCGCGCGTGCGGCGGCCTTCATCGCGAAACAGCGCGGCGCGACGATCGCCACGTTCGCGCTTCCGTTTCCGGCCGAAGACGCGGCGAGCTACGTTGCCGCCGTCGAACGGGCGATCACGCCGCGCACGCGGCTGGCCATCCTCGACCATGTGAGCTCGGAAACCGCGCTCGTCATGCCGTTGGCCGAGATGGCCGCGGTGTGTCGCGCGCGCGGCGTGCCGGTGCTCGTCGATGGCGCGCATGCGCCCGGCGCGATCGACGTGAACATCGAGAGCCTCGGCGTCGACTGGTATGCCGCCAACCTGCACAAGTGGTGCTTTGCGCCGCGCAGCTGCGGTGTCTTGTGGGCAGCGCCCGAGCGGCGCCAAGGCTTGCATCCCGGAGTGATCTCCTGGGGCATCACCAACGACGATTGGCTGCAGGAGTTCGACTGGACCGGCACGCGCGATCCCTCGCCCTGGCTCTGCGCGCCCATTGCGCTCGACTTCATGCACGACGTGCTCGGCGTGGCGGCGATGCGAGAGCACAACCATCGCCTGGCCTGGCAGGGTGCGCAGCGTCTTGCGTCGCATTGGGGGCAGCCCTGGCGCACGCCCGAGGCGATGGTCGGCTGCATGGTCAGCGTGCCCTTGCCCGCGCGGCTCGGCCCTGCCGACGTGGCGACTGCGCAGCGCCTGCGCGATGCCCTGTTGTACGAGCATGGCATCGAGTTGCCGGTCGTCGTTCGCAGCGGCGCCTTGTGGGCCCGACTCTCGCTGCAGGTCTACAACGACGAGAGCGACATCGATCGGCTGGAGGCGGCGGTCGACGCCTTGCGCTGAGGCGCGCACCTCGTTCGGAGCAACGCCGCGCGGCGTCGATCCCCTTTACGGGTCCTTGGGCAGGGTCCGGTCCGGTGCTATGGTTTTGAGATCGCCTGCAGCGGAATTCGAGGAGGCATCGCGTGGGACTTCTGGAATCGCTCAAGCTCAACTTGCCGGCCTTCGCCAGCGTGCCGACGGGTGCGCCGCCGACAGCCCAATCGGCGCCGCCGGCCGGCGCATCGGCAGGATCATCCAGCGCGCCGGCACGGCCCTCCGACGCGCTCGACGCGAAGCTCGGCAGCGCGCTCGACGCGCTCGGCGCCGTGCTCGACGGCATTCACGACGATGCGGCGGCTGCGCCGCTGCGCACCGCAATGCAGAAGGTGATCGACGGTCGCGCCACGGCAGAGTCGATGGCCGAGGCCAAGCGCGTGGTCGCGCTCAACGCGCTGATCGCCGCCGTCAAGAAACAGCGGCCGACGGCCGACGCCGCGCTCAAGCATGCCACGGCGGTCGACAGCCGCGAGGCGGCGCGCAAGGACATCGAGGTCACGCTCGGCCAGGTGACGGGGCTGGTGCTCGGCGGCATCAACGACGACGGGCTGCGCAACGAGATCAACGCCGGGCTCACGACAGCGCAGGCCGATTTTGCCAAGGCGGACAAGATCGCCGACCTTGCGAAGGGCGAGAAGTCGCTGCTCGCCCTCAAGCCCGCCGCGCTTGCGCTGCTGGCCCGCGCCCAAAAAGCCAAGGGCGTGACCGACTGGCTCAACGACACCTGGAAGCCGATGCTCGCGAAGGTGAACGGGGTGGTCGCGGCGATCGCAGCGCCCGCGCCGCGCGCCGACCTGCAGACGAAGATCGCCGCGCTCGAGACCGAGGTCAAGACCCGCGTCGCCGCTTCCGATCTCGCCACGCTCCAGGGCACGACCGGACCGGCGCTGAAGGCGATCGAGACCAGTGCGCTCGCCGTCACCGGTTTCGAAAAAGGCTATGCCGCGATCAAGGCGCAGGTCGACGCCGCGGCCATCTATCACAACAGCTCGAGCGCCTATCTGACCGCGCAGCAGGCGGTCGACTTCGGCAACGAGAAATACAACGTCGAGCTCGCCGTCAAGCGCGCCGACTGGGCCGGCGCGAAGGCCTTGCTGCCGGCCCTCAAGGCGGCTACCGTCGCAGTGCTCAAGTCGCGCGACGAACGTAGCGCCTACGACGCGGCGATGAACGCGCTGGCTGCCGATCGCACCAGGGTCCAGACCGCGCTCTCGTCACCGGGCCTGCCGACCGAAGCAGCTGCGGCCTACGAGGCCGGCTACGCGCCGATCAACGATGCCGAGACGAAGAAGGATTGGCGGGCTGCGCTGGCCGCCGTGCCGGCCTACAGGAAGGCGTTGCAGGCGGCGCTCGAGGTACTCGATGACGGCAAGAAGTTCTACGCGATCTACGACTCGATCAGGCCCGACGACGACAAGGCCGCGAGCCTCCTGGTCTGGACCGGCAACGACCACCAGACCGACGAGAAGCTTTCCGCTGCCGGCAGCCACTACGCGCATTACAAGGAGATCCTGAAGAAGGCGGTTGCGGAGCCCGACTGGGGCGACGCCAAGGACGTGCTTGCCGACCTGCAGGTCGCGGCTCGCGAATTCATCGCCGTCGAAGCGCGTCATGCCGCGGCGCGCGCGCCCTACGACATCGCCCTCGCCGCACTGAACCGCCGGGTCGACGCCGAGCAGGCAGTCGACCCGCTGATGCCGCCACTCGCGGCGTCGGTGGCCGCCTATCGCAAGCAGCGGCAGGTCGTCTACTACGCTGCCGACAGCGGCGACTTCACGCGGGCGATCGCCAATCTGCCGGCGCTGCAGACGACGATCGACGCCGTGACGGTGGTCAAGGACGCGCAGGACGCCGCCAAGACGGTATTCGATGCCGCCTGGGGCACTGGAGACTATGGCGAGGCACACCAGGTGGCCGCCGCCAAGGTCCCGGCGCTCGCCGATTCCGCCAAGGCCTTCCTTGCCGCCGACCAGGCGGTCGAGGCGGCGAAGAAGCTGCCCGACTGGGTTCGCGCCAATGCGGCGTGGCCCGCGCTGCAGGGGGCCGCGACCAAGCTCGTGCAGGACAAGGCGGCCTTCAACGGTGCCGCCAAGCCCGAAGACGCCGCGGCCTTCGACGCCCGGCTGAAGGCGCTCGGGCCGCGCACGAGCAAGGCCAACGATGCGACCACGGCGCCGTTCATCGACGTCTTGCAAAAGACCGTGCTGAACCGGCTCGACGACATCAAGCGCGCGATGGAAGCCGACCCCAAGGACCTGGCGGCGGCCGAGGGAAGCTACTCGCTGCTGCTCGGCGACCTGGCGGCGATGGAGGCCGGCAAGGCGCGCCTGGCGGCGCACCGGGCGCGCTTCATCGCGATGAAGAACGGCGAGATCAAGACCGCGCTTGCCGTCGCGCTGTCGCCCGCCGCGCTCGGCACCGAGCGCAACGCGGCGGTAGCCAAGACCGAGGCTGCGATCGTCGCGTTGGCCGGGACCGGCGACACCGCCGGCGCCGACGCCAGGCTCGCGCCCTGGGCGCTCGAGGCCAAGGGCTGGGAGCAGACCGAGAAGGTCTATGCCGAGCTGCACGACGGCAAGGAGCCTTCGGTCCGCGTGCTCTCGAAGCTGGCCGAGCAGCCGGGTGGCGATCAGGCGCTCGACGATCTGATCCTGAACCTGCCGGCGAACACGCCCGCCAAGGTTCTGGCGGCGGCGCTCAAGGCGCGCTTCGGCTTCGAGGTGAAGCGCTTGCTCACCATGAACAGCGACGAGCGGAACCTGAAGGGCCTGCAGGCGCACGACGAGAACCAGAAGGACCCCGAGCTTGCCGCCATGTACAAGCTGCTCTCGCAGATACCTTCGAAGCGCATCAAGGGCAAGATCAAGGAGCTGGTCGACTTCGATGCCAACGATGGTGCCGGCGTCTACTACGGCGGCAGCAAGAAGAAGATCTACACGCACGCCGGCATGATCGGCGACACCGACCCGAACCACGCCCACAGGTTCGCGGCCGAGGACGAGATCCTGCCCAAGGGCCAGGACGTCGAGGAGAACTGCAAGCCCGACCCGAAGGCCCCGCCCATGCCGCAGGCCGACCACACGCTGCTGCATGAGACCGCGCACGCCGAAGACGACGGCATCAAGTTCATGGAGAAGCGCTGGGACCAGCCCGAGTTCGGCAACTGGCACGAGGAGTCGCCGAAGTCGATTGCCGAGATCGCCGCGCCGCACCTGCGCTACGACGAGGGCTGGATCCGCGACGTGCTCAAGGACAAGGGCTGCAAGCCGCCCAAGAAGACACCGAAGGCGCCGGATGGCGTGAAGTCGGGCGAGTGGGAGCAGCGCCGGCAGGCGGCGCTGCTGTGGTGCCAGTCGATCCGTGCCGACAACAACCCGTGGTGGAAGGGCGCGGTCTGCGCGCGCATCCAGATCGGCGGGCGCGTCTATCAAGAGGCCTACGACGACGGGCGCTGGCGCAGCTACGACTACGCGGCGCGCGCCCGCGGCATCAGCGGCTACCAGTTCCGCGCCCCGGCGGAGTGGTTCGCCGAGCTGTATGCCGCCTACTTCGGCGGCAAGCTGAAGCCCTCGCATCCGGCGATGAGCTGGCTGAAGCAGTTCCAGCCCAGGAAGCCCTGAGGAGGCCACGCCATGTCCCAGTTCAGCATCGCCACCGTCATCTGCCCGGCGTGCAGCGCTGCGGTCAGCTTCGACCTCGTGCAAAGCGTCAACGCCGACCGCATGCCGACGCTGCGCGATGAGATCGTCGCGCGCACCTTCCAGAGCAAGCCCTGCCCGACCTGCGGCACCGAGTTTCGGGTCCGGCCCGAGTTCAACTATGTGGAGCACGGCCGCAACCTCTGGATCGCCGCGTTGCCGCTCGAGCGATTGCCGCACTGGAACGAGGAAGAAGCCGCCGCCGAGGCGCGCTTCGAGCGCGTCTACGGCCCACGCAGCTCGCCCTTCATCCAGGCGATCGGCAAGCGCCTGGTGTGTCGCCTGGCATTCGGCTGGGCGGCTGTGCGCGAGAAGCTGGTGATCGCCGATCTCGGCCTTGACGACGTCAGCGTCGAGCTGTGCAAGAGCGCCGTGCTGCGCGCCTCGGCGTCGGCGCCGGTCGGGCTGGGCGCCGAGATGCGACTGCTCGGCGCCGACGAGACCCACCTCGGCTTCGCCTGGCTGCGCTCGCTCGACGAATCGGTGCTGCAGTCGATGCGCGTCGGTCGTGCGCTCTACGACGAGATCGCGGCCGACGACGCCGGCGACTGGATACCTTTGCGCGAGCAGCTCGACGGCATGTTCGTGGATATGGGGCGACTGCTCGTCGTGCCGGAAGAGACGCCGGCGTCCGGGTGACCGGCAACGTTAAGCTCGCGCGAACGCAAGCAAACGATCCGGAGACTCACCATGCCTCATCTTCCCGGCCTCGCCTTCGACCTCGGCGAGACGATAGAAATGCTGCGCGACACCGTGCAGCAGTTCGCCGACGACGAGATCGCGGCGCGCGCTGCCGAGATCGACAGCGACAACCTCTTTCCCGCCGACCTGTGGAAAAAGCTCGGCTCGCTCGGCCTGCA
>JBDTNU010000253.1:0-5756 GCA_039933535.1 Caldimonas sp.
CGTCGTCTACGTCGCCCTGGCCGGCAACCTGCTGGTGACGGCGACCAAACTGTCCGCCGCGCTGTGGACAGGCAGCTCGGCGATGTTGAGCGAAGCGGTGCATTCCTTCGTCGACACCGGCAACGAACTGCTGCTGCTCTACGGGATGCACCGTGCCGGCCGCCGGCCCGACACCGATCATCCCATCGGCTATGGGCGCGAGCTCTACTTCTGGAGCTTCATCGTCGCGCTGCTGGTTTTCGCGCTCGGCGCCGGCGTATCGGTCTACGAAGGCGTCCTGCACGTGCGCCATCCGGAGCCGATAGTCGACCCATCGGTCAACTACATCGTGCTCGGACTTGCGTTCGTATTCGACGGCGCGTCCTGGTGGGTGTCGTTTCGTCGGTTCAGGGCCACCAAGGGTTCCATGGGCTATTACGAAGCCTTTCGCCGCAGCAAGGATCCGCCTTCGTTCATGGTGCTGTTCGAAGACACGGCCGATCTCGTCGGCATCCTGCTGGCGGCGCTCGGCACGTACGCCGCCTCGACGCTTCATCTTCCGGTGCTCGACGGGGTGGCATCCATCCTGATCGGGATCATGCTGGCAGCGATCGCCGGCCTGCTTGCTCGCGAAAGCAAGAGCCTGCTGATCGGCGAGCGGGCAGACCCGCTTCTGAGCGAGTCGATCCTGCGTATCGCAGAGGGAGCGAGCCCTCTGTCTCGCGCAAACGGCGTGCTCACCGTCCAGCTGGCACCCGACCAGGTGCTGGCGGGGTTGAGCCTTCAATTCCCCCCGGATCTCCGAGCCTCCGAAGTCGAAGAGTCGGTCGTCGACATCGAGCGACAGATCCGCGCGGCTCATCCGGAGGTGGTGACGCTGTTCATCAAGCCTCAGACCGATGCGACGTGGAAGCACGCAATCCAACTGAGATTCGGCCTGCCGGAGCCGGGCACCGGACCTGCGGCCCGGACTGCGGAGAGCGATTTCGAACGCTGACGAGGCACCGCGGAACGGGCTGGTGCTGTAGCGCACAGACAACCCGGACGATATCGAGCACGCTCCATCGATCCGATTGCGACGGAGTTGCGGCATGACGTATTCGACGCTGATGGTTCACCTGGAGTTAGGCAGATCCAACTCGGCCCTGCTGCAAGAGGCCGTCGATTTCGCCAGACGCTTCGGCAGCGCGGTTATCGGCATCGCCGGCTGCCAGCCGTTGCAGATGTACTACGCCGACGGCTATAGCGGCGACGTCGTCGAGCAGGCGCAAAAAGGAATCGACGAGGAAATCAAAGCCGCCGAAGCCGAGTTTCGCTCCGCGCTGTCGTCGAAGGTCGAACATGTCACATGGCGGTCCAGCGCCGCTTACGGCTTGGTTCTCGACTTTTTCGCCCGCGAAGCACGGGCGGCTGACTTGGTGATGACGGGCGTCGCACACGGCGACGCCTTTGATTCATCGCGGGCCGTCAACACCGGAAATCTGGTTCTTCAGGTCGGCAGGCCCGTGCTGATCGTTCCGCTTGCCGCTCGCGAGCTGCGATTGGATCAAGTTCTGGTCGGCTGGAAAGACACGCGCGAGTCGCGCCGCGCGATCGCCGATGCGCTGCCGCTCCTGAAGCATGCCGCGCGCGTCACGCTGGGCTCGATCGTGCCGGAAGAGGATCTCGGGGTCGCGCGTGGCGGCCTCGAGGACGTCGCGCGATGGCTCGCGCAGCATGGTGTTGCCGCGGAGCAGGTGGCTTTGCCGGCTGTCGGTGACGATGCCGACGCGCTCTGGGCGCTTGCGCAGGACCTGGGCGCCGACATCATCGTCGCGGGTGCGTACGGCCACAGCCGGCTGCGCGAATGGGTTCTGGGTGGCGTGACAAAGAACCTGCTCTTGAGCAAAGACCGGTATTCCTTCGTCTCGCATTGACATTTGATTTTGCCCGGTCGCTGACGATGGCACTTCGCGACATCGCTTGCAAGACGAGGATCGATGCCCGCCATCTGGCCGCGATCCTCGGCCCTGCGAAACTTGAGGCCGATGTCGCAATTGGCAGCGACATGCTCGGCGTGGCCACCGTTGCCATCGGCCCAACCCATCGGCGCTGGAGCTTGATCGGCCCCGAATCGCGGATCTGCTCTGCTGCGGATCTTCTCCGCTATCAGGTGGATGCCATGGTCATGCGGTCGACCACATCGTAGACACCAGGCGCCCTCCAGGCAGACTGGGTTGCCGTATCGCGCTCCGCCAAGCTATGGACAGTCCCGGTGAGTGTCACCTGACTGCCCCGAACGCCCACCGCAATCTCTTCGGAGTCGGCATGGGCGCGTCGCGCGAGGGCGGACTCGATGTCCCCCTTGACGATGCTTTCGGACACCGGCGAGTTCAGCGTGATTAGGTCGCTCACTCCGGTCACCCCCGCCAGAAGCCGTACTGCTCTGCAGGCCGCACGACGTTGGAACTCCCGCCCTACTTGGCCAGTAAGCGTGATCCACCCGTTTTCGACCACGACCTTGACGGAATCCTTTGGCACGAATGTCGTCCATGAAAGCATCTCATGAGCCGTCTTCGCGATGTCGGAATCGGTGCGTTCGGCCCAAGCGCCGATTGACACCGTCATGTCGCCGGCCAGCGCCTTTACACCCGCCACGCGTTGGGCCGCGTTCTCCGCGCCCCGCTTGGCGGCGTAGCTGCTCACGCTGCCAGACAGCGTCACGATGCCATCTTTGACCTCGACGCCAATTTGCGCAGCGTCAACCGATGGCTCCCACTGCAACTCGGCCTGAACGTCCTGCTGCACTTGCTTATCCGTTTTCATGATCTTCTCCATCCGCCTCCCAGCATGCGCGGCGGCCAATCAGCGGTCTGTGCGGTACGCCCCTTAGAGAGCCACCTGCGCCCGACCTCACTATCTCGAATCATGACGGCGACTCCATCGTTGGAAAATAGTCTCTGAGCGAACCTGCAGTGTGTTGCGGCGAACAGAGCGCAAACTTCGAACCGGTCAAACTGAAGCGTGATCAGTACGCTGGATACGTTGGCTCGGCGGCCGAAGCGGACCCGAACCTGTCAAATTGACAAGATCCAGTCACCCTCGAGCCATTACCGCGCATATACCCACCAGCATTTACGAGTCTGAAATGAAACGGTCTACGAACTATCCCGGCCAGCCACGCTTGACTCTGGCCGAAGAGAAAAACGCGTTCACCAATGAAGGGGCGCCGCCGCCCGGCATTGTTGGGACGGATTTACCTCATCGGCGCAGCACTGGCCCGTTGACCTCTTCACCACCTAATAAGGCGCGAAGGCAGAAACAGCGACGCGCTACGCCGTGAGCGGGTCCACCCTCAGTTTTGACGCCGCATTCCGATCGATCCTCCCCGCGTTTCATGATGGGAGCGTCTACTCTTGGATCGTGGAATGGCAGATGGAGGAGCACCTCACGGAGCACGAGGCTGTCAGGCTAGCGCGGGGGTACCTCGATAAGGACACCACAAGTCCGCGCTTCGCTTGAGCTCGCGACGACAGTCGGGTGCGAGCGCTCGCGACGGCCGCGGATGCTCGTCGGGCTGCTTTCGTGCGCCGGCCTTCACGGATCCCCGCCCTGCACGGCGCTGACACCCGGCCCCGCGCGCGTGCCCAGAGTCACTCGGCGCTCCGCTCGTCGCGGCGCGTGGCCTCGAAAAGGAACCAGGTGCGCCGTTCGGTTTCGTCGATCCACACCTCGATCAGGCTGGCACTGGCGATGTCGCGGTGCTCGCTGCAGAGGTCGTGGACTTCACGAAGGCTCGCTGCAAGTGCCTTGCTGTCGTCGCGCAACTCGGCCAGCATGTCCGAAGGCTCCACGTAGTCGGCGTCGTTGTCGAGCAACCGCTGAGTCCGGGCGATGTGGCCGATCGAGCGCAGCGTTTGTCCGCCGACCTTTCGGACCCGCTCGGCGATCGGATCGGTCATGGCGAAAAGTTGCTCGGCCTGCTCGTCGAGCAGCAGGTGATAGTCGCGAAAGTGCGGGCCGCTCATGTGCCAGTGAAAGTTCTTGGTCTTCAGGTACAGGGTGAACACGTCCGCCAAGATCGCATTCATGGCGCCGGCGAGGTCTCGCGTGGCGACTGCCTTCAGGTCGGTCGGCGTGGCAAGCGGCGCGTCCCGCCTCTGCCTGAGCTCGATCGTCTTGGCTGAATCGGAAGGCTTCATCATGTTCTCCAAGGTTGGTGGCTGCACGCCCCGAGGTCGCCGCTGCTCGGGGCACCGTGACTTGCGCGGGGTAGGCGTGCAAGGATGATGCTCTGCGAGCAGCGCCGCGTATGTGCGCTGGCGTACGAGCCTGCGAACTCGACGCATGCGCGACCGCCATGTGCGGTGCCAGACAGACCTGCCGAGTGCGACCGCACAGACTCCGTGGTAACTGGGACCCTCGAATGAACGATCGGATCGCACATATCCTGGGCCGGATGGTGAGCCTGGAAGACGAATTGCGCACTGCCGTGCATGAGCAGGAAAGCAGAATGTTCTTCCAGATAAAGGGCAAACGCGTCGAGTTCGAGCGCTCGGTCGCGGACGCGCACCGCAAGCTCAAAACGAACTTCTTTCGCTGGCTCGTGACCGGCCGCCCGCAGAACCTGATCACCGGTCCGATCATCTACGCGATGGCGCTTCCGCTGCTCATGCTCGACCTGTGCGTGAGCTTCTACCAGTGGACCTGTTTCCCCATATACGGGATCGCCAAGGTTCGGCGCGCCGACTACATCGTGCTCGACCGGCAATACCTCTCGTATCTCAACTTCATCGAAAGGTTCCACTGTACCTATTGCGGGTACGGCACGGGGCTCGTGGCCTACATCGGAGAGATCATCGCGAGGACGGAGCAGTATTTCTGCCCCATCAAGCACGCGCGCAAGATACTTGGCACGCACGCTCGCTACAACCGTTTTCTGGACTACGGCGAAGCGGAAGCCTACGAAGCCAAGTTGGAGGAATATCGGGCGGTTCTGGGCGCCGCGCAGTGAGGTCGCAGAGCACCGGCTGCGACCGAGTTCGCGTCCTACTTCCGGCTGGCCACTTCTTGCGCGCAGAACACACCCACCGCCGCTACAACGCGACGCGCGATTTGGTTGGCGGCCATGACGCCGCCAGCCGGATCGTCGCTCGCTGACGTCGCCTCTTCGTCGAACTCGCGTGACGCGACAACGCGGCGCGTCGCGCTATCGATGAGAACGGCGCGCACCGTCAGGCGCACCCGGCTCGGCGCGCCGCTGAAATCCTGGTGCAAACGGATCACCTCGGTTTCGAGCCGCATGTCACCCTTCACGGTCGTCGGCGCGCGGACGACCGCGCGAAACGCACCGGTGCGTTCGATCGCATTGGCCAGCATGGGTGCAAGCATCAGCGCCGGAGGCTCTACCCACTCGCTGAAGGCGAAGTACTCGAGCTGATTGGACTTGCGAACGTAGGCGATCTGTCGCGTGCCGTAGCCGGGCGCGGCGCCCGGCTCGTTTACCAGGAGCGTCGGCGCCGCCACGGTCGACGAGAACTTTGCCTTGCGATCGACCGTGGGGGCGGCCGCATCGTCGAGCAAGAAAAGCGACGGCTGCGCAGGCGGCTTGGGAAGCAGCGAGCCGCAGCCCGCGAGTGCGCTCAGCCCCAGCAAGACGAGCCATCCAACATCGCGCCGGCGTTGCTTCCCGCGAAACGGCATCCTGAAGTTCAAGGTCGCACCTGTTCTCCGGGACCCGGCCGCATTTGCGGCGCACCGCGGATCAGGCTGCTTGGGTTGCGCTCGGTCTGTTCGCT
>JBDTNU010000254.1:0-5746 GCA_039933535.1 Caldimonas sp.
GAAGCCCGGCGCCGGGACATAGAAGACATTCACGCCCTGGAGCGTCGTTCCGACGCAGCTCCCGCCGCCGACCCAGTTGGGGCCGATGACCACCGGACCCGGGCGGGTCTCGACCTTTCCGTCGTGCGGCGGCGTGACCACCGCAACGGTCTGCACTCGAATCAGGCTGCAACTCGCGTCGAACTCGGCAAAGCCGCGGATCAGTACCTCCTTGCCGGCCACGGTCTCGCGCTTGACGGCGATCGGCGGCTCCGCGGCATGCGCGATACCGAGCGCGGTCGCGGCAAGCGCGGTCGCGAGGGCAGTCGCGTACGAACGAAAGGGTGCTGGCATCGCGCCTCCTGCAGGTTGTCGAAGTCTCGCGTCGCAGCGTACTGCAAGTGCCCGCCCGGATTCTTCGCTGCACTCAAAATGACAGCCTTTCGCGTCGAGGCGCCACCCGACGACCCCAATGACGACTGCCCTGCCGTTCGAAGAAGAATTCATCGCTTCCCTTCGCACGCTGTTCGAGGAGCGCATCGCCTTCAACCGCCTGATCGGCCTGCGCATCGACTCGATCTCGGCGGCCAGCGCCGCGGGCCAACTCGAGATGAGGCCCGAGCTGATCGGCCACTACGCGCACCAGCGCCTCCATGGCGGCGTGATCAGTGCCGCACTCGACGCGATGGCCGGCCTCGCCATCATGGCTGCCATCGGCGCGCGCCACATGGACGAGGCGCCGATGCAACGCATGCAGCGCTTCGGCAAGCTCGGCACGATCGACCTCCGCATCGACTACCTGCGTCCCGCCACCGGCGCGCGCTTTTCGGTCACGGCCGAGGTGCTGCGCCTGGGCTCGCGCGTCGCGACGACGCGGATGGAGTTTCACGACGCCGCCGGGCAGTTGCTCGCCACCGGCGCAGCCGCCTACATCGTCTCCTGAGCCCTCAGGGCTTTTGCCGGCACGGCGCGAAGGCATCGAGCGCGCGCTGATACGTGGGCGTCGCGACATCGAGCAGCCCGACAACGCTGTGGTACAGGTTGTCGTGCGAGAGCGGCACGTCGAGCCGGCCACGCAGGCAGGCAAGGTCGAGACCGCGTCGTGCCTTCAGGTCTTCGCCGAACCAGGCGACGAAAGGCACGCGCTTCTGTACCTCGGGGGCGATCTTGTACGGCAGGCCGTGCAGGAAGAGGCCCAGCTCGCCGAGCGACTCGCCGTGGTCGCTCATGTAGAGCAGGCCGCTCGCGAATCCGTTCTTGCCCTTCAGCCAGGCGATCGTCGCGGCGAGAAAGTGGTCGGTCGTCGCGATCGTGTTGTCGTAGGCATTGACGAGCTGCGCCGGATCGCACCGGCTGAGCGTCGTGTTCGTGCATTCGGGCATGAAGCGCTTGAGCGATGGCGGCGAGCGCTTGTAGTAGGCCGGCCCGTGGCTGCCCATCTGGTGCATGACGAGGACGATGCCGCGCTTGCGTCGTTCTTCGGGAAGCTTCGCGATCCGTTCGTCCAGTCCGACCAGCATCGCGTCGTCGAAGCATTCGCCGTCGCCGCACAGGCCCGCGGCCGCGGCGCCCTTGAGATCCGAGGTCGACGCCGTGGGCACGCGGGCGCAGACCTCCTTGCAGCCGGCCTGGTTGTCGAGCCAGAGCACCGCCAGCCCGGCGGCCTGCAGAAGGTCGAGCAGGTTCTCGTACTCGGCGTCCCGGTTCTCGAAGGCGGGCTTGGCGAGCGGGGAGAACATGCATGGCACCGAGTCGCGCGTGTCGGTGCCGCAGGAGCGCACGTCGTGGAAGCTGAGCACGTCGAGCGCGGCCAGCTCGGGCGTGGTGTCGCGCGGATAGCCGTTGAGAGCGAAGTGATCGGCGCGCGCCGTCTCGCCGACGACGATGACGAGCAGTGGAATCCTGTCCTGCGCCGCATAGCTCGGCCCGAGCGCGACGCCGGCCGCAATGGGCATGAGCCGATCGCTCTTGCGCAGCAGCGGCCCGATCGCGATCCAGGCCGCCGACGTGAGTCCGCCGATCGGGTTGACGATGTAGCGCAAGTGCATGTTGTTGCGCACCAGCGGCGCGACCGGGCCGTACATCGCGAACATGCTGACCAGCGTCGCCGCCAGTGCGCCGACGAACAGCGCCGCGTTCTTCCAGAGCTGCGGCCACCAGGGAGTTCGCGCCACGGGTACCGCGAGGACGAGGACGGCCGGCAGCGCGACGACGAGCAGGAGGTTGCCCGCGAATGCCCAGCCGAGCAGGTCGCGAACTTCGCGCGGGTCGGTCTGCATCGTGTTGGCGAGCATCGACGTGTCCATCACGACGCCGTACGTCAACATGAAATGCTGGGCGACGCCGGCGGCGACCAGGATGGCGATCCAGACCGCCTTCCACCAGCGTCCCCAGGCGGTCAGCGCGAGCAACGCGACGGTCGCGGTGAAGACGAAGAAGCCGACGCCGAGGGCAACGAAGAACGCCGAGGATCCGCCGCCGATCCGCCAGAGCTCGCGCCAGAGCGCGAGGTTGCCGACAAGCGCGAGCCAGAGCGCGAGCCAGACGACGACGGTACGGGGCGAGCGCGGCTCGCGCGAAAAAAGGAGTCGTGTCGGCATCGGCGCCGGCGACTTTACGCCAGCGTCGAAGCCCTTCCAGCCGGCCGAATTCAGTTCGGCTTGATGTAGTCCGACACGACCTTCCAGCGCCCGTCCTGGATTTGCGACAGGCGCGACAGGTCGCTGCCCAGCCGCTTGGTCGCGCTGAAGCTGGCCGGCGCGCTGCCGAACATGTCGCTCTCGATCGTCATCGAGTCCATCGCCTTGATGAAGCTGTCGGTGGTCAGGTTGGTACCGGCCTTGGCGGCGGCGCGGGCGAAGACGTCGATCACGTTGTAGCCGTAGACCGAGAACACGGTCGGGTCGTCGCTGAACTTGGTCTTGTATTTCTTGGCCCAGAAGCTGATCTGCTGCGAGGCCTCGTCGGCATAGGGGTTCTGCACCGTCATGGTCGCGTACAGGCCGTCCATGGCCTTGCCGCCAAGCTTGTGGATCAGGTCGGTGTAGGCCGCGCTCGATCCCAGGAAGGTCGGATTGAAGCCGGTCTTCCTCGATTCGCCGATCGTGCCGATCGTCTCGCGGATGATGGTGCCGAGCACGACGAAGTCGCAACCCGCCGCCTTCATGCGCGCGACCTGCGAGGAGAAGTCGGTGGCGCCGCGCTTGTAGCTCGTCTTCTCGGTGAACTCCATGTTCATGGTCTTCAGCGCCGCCTCGGCGCCGCGCACCACCTCGAGGCCGAACTCGTCGTCCTGGTAGATCGTGCAGATCTTCTTCGCGCCCTTGTCCTTGGCGAGCTTGGGCAGCGCCGTGCGCATCTGGTCGTAGTAGGTCGCGGCGAACGAATACTTCAGCCGGTTGAACGGCTCGTACATCTCGCGCGCCGCCGTGATCGGGAAGAAGTTGATGATGTTCTTCTCGAACTGAACCGGCATCGCCGCCAGGTTCTGCGCCGTGCCGATGTGGCCGGCCATGATGAAGATCTTGTCCTGGTTGACGAGCTTCTGCGCCGCCAGCACCGCCTTCTTCGGGTCGTAGGCGGAGTCCTCGACGAGCAGCTTGAGCTTGCGCCCGTTGATGCCTCCCTGCTCGTTGATCTCGTCGACGCGCAGCATCATGCCGAGCCGCACCTGCTTGCCGAATCCGGCGAGCGGTCCGGAGAGGTCCTGGATCGAGCCGATCACGATCTCGTTCTTGCTGACGCCCTGCTGCTCGGCCGCGGCCGCGCTTGCTGCCAGGCCGAGGGCGGCGATGGCCGCGATCCATGTCTTCATCGTCTGTCTCCTTGTCGTGAAAATGTGAGGGCCGGATTCAGGCGCCGTACATCGCCTCGATGCGATCGGCGTATTTGCTCTCGACCAGCTTGCGCTTGAGCTTCATCGTCGGCGTCAGCTCCTCGTCTTCGGCGCTGAGCTGGGTTTCGAGCAGGCAGAACTTCTTGATCTGCTCGACCCGCGCGAACTTGGCGTTGACGCGTTCGATCTCGGCCCAGACCAGATCGCGCACCGGCTGGGCGCGGGTCAGGCTGGTGTAGTTGCTGAACGGAATGTCGCGGTCCTGGGCGAACTTCTCGACGTTCTCGAGGTCGATCATGACGATCGCCGTGAGGTAGGCGCGCTTGTCGCCGATGACGACGGCGTCGGTGATGTAGGGCGAGAACTTCAATTCGTTTTCCAGCTCGCTCGGCGTGATGTTCTTGCCGCCGGCCGTGATGATGATGTCCTTCATGCGATCGGTGATCCGGAAATACCCGTCGCTGTCCTGCGTGCCCACGTCGCCGGTGTGCAGCCAGCCTTCGGCATCGATCGTCTCGGCCGTCTTCTCCGGCTGGTTGAGGTAGCCCATGAAGACGTTGCCGCCGCGGATCAGAAGCTCGCCCGTTTGCGGATCGAGCCGCACCTCGTTGTACGGACAAGCCGGCCCGATCATTCCCGGCTTGATCCGCGCCGCCGGCGTGTAGGTCGCCGCACCGCAGCTCTCGGTCATGCCCCAGACCTCGACCATCGGCACGCCGAGCGCCAGGTACCAGCGCACGAGGTCGGGCGAAATCGGCGCCGCGCCGGTGACGCAGAAGCGCGCCCGGTTCACGCCGATCAGCTTGCGCACGTTGTCGAGCGCGAGCTTCCTCGCGAGCATGAACTGCAGCTTGAGGCCGAGGCCGACCGGTTTTCCGGCAAGCACGCGGTCAGCGATCCGGGTGCCCACCGACAGGCCCCAGGCGTAGGCCATCTGTTGCATGCGACTCGACTCCCGGATCGAGATCGCGACGCCGGAATAGAGCTTCTCCCAGATCCGCGGCACGGCGGTGAAGACGGTCGGCGCGATCTCGCGCACGTTCTCGGGCACCGTCTCCGGGTTCTCGACGAAATTGAGCACCGAGCCGGTGTAGATCGCGAAGTACTCGCCGCCGAGCCGCTCGGCGATGTGGCAGAGCGGCAGGAAGCACATCCGCTCGTCGTGCTCGTCCTGCGCGATGATCGTGTTGTAGCCGCGGATCGTGAAGACGATGCCGCCGTGTGAATGCATCGCGCCTTTCGGCTTACCGGTCGTGCCGGAGGTGTAGACCAGGATGGCGAGGTCTTCGGGGCGACAGGCAGCGACGCGCTCGTCGAGCTCGCGCGGATGGGCTTGGCCGTGGGTGCGGCCGAGCTGGCGCAAGTCGGCGAGCGAAAGCACCTGCGGGTCGCGGAAGTCGCGCAGGCCTTCGGTGTCGAAGACGACGACTTTCTCGAGCAGCGGCAACTGCTCGCGCACAGAGAGGATCTTGTCGAGCTGTTCGTCGTCCTCGACGAAGACGACCTTGGTGCGCGAGTCGGCGCAGAGGTAGGCGACCTGAGCTGCCGCATCGGTCGGGTAGATGCCGTTCGAGACGCCACCCGCCGACAGCACGGCCAGGTCGGCGAGCACCCATTCGACGACCGTGTTCGCGAGGATCGACGCCGTGTCGCCGGGACGAAAGCCGAGCGACGAGAGGCCGTCGCCGATCTCGCGCACTGCTTCCGCGCTTCGCGCCCAGGTCCATTCCTTCCAGAGGCCGAGTTGCTTCTGGCGCATGAAAACGCTCTCGGCGCGACGTGCCGCCGCGTTCCAGAAGACGGCGCTCATCGTCTCGCCCGGCACGACGATCTCGAGTCGTGGCTGCAACCGATCGACGTCCCAGAGTCCGTTCATCGCCACGTCTTCTTCTTTTTCCAGCGCCGCTCGCCGCGCGCGCCGGCCTGCTTCAT
>JBDTNU010000255.1:0-5742 GCA_039933535.1 Caldimonas sp.
CATCGCCGCCTACGCGAGCGCCTGGCTGAGCACGGCGCACGGCGTCTCGCCGTGGCTCGGCCTCTTCTTCGCGCTCGCGCTGACGGCCATTGCCGCGCTGGCGATCGGCCTTCTGACGCTGCGCCTCGGCGGCCACTTCCTGCCGCTCAGCACGATCGCCTGGGGGCTTTCGATCGCGCTGCTGTTCGGCAACATCGAGGCCTTCGGCGGACACACGGGTCTGGCGAACATTCCGCCACTGCGCATCGGCAATTGGTCGCTGATCGAGCCGGAAGCCATCTACTACCTGATCTGGGTGCTGGTCGGCCTCGCCTTCGTGTTCAGCGGAAACGTGCTGCGGTCGCGCCCCGGCCGCGCGATCAGGAGCTTGCGCGGCGGCGCCGTGCTGCTGGCGAGCGTCGGCGCCGACGCGTTCCGGGTTCGCCTTACGTTGTTCGTCATGGCCGCACTGCTGGCGGGACTGGCGGGCTGGCTGTACGCCCACATGAATCGCTTCGTCAGCCCCTCGCCCTTCGACCTGCGGGCGAGCATCGAGTACTTGCTGATGGCGGTGGGCGGTGGCCTCGGCCAACTGAGCGGCGCGCTCGCCGGATCGGCGGTCGTGCTGCTGCTGAAGAACGTGCTGCAGGACACCCTGCCGCTGCTCACCCAGCGCGCCGGGCAGCTCCAAGCCGTCGCGTTCGCGGTGATCTTCATCCTGCTGTTGCAGCATGCGCGCGGCGGCCTGACGAGCTTCGTGCGTGGCTGGACGCGCGGACGTTTCGCGGCGCCCGAAGTCGAGACGGCGAGCCTGGCCGGCGCCGAGCCGCTTCCGCGGCGCCCGATGCCGGCGGCGGGCGCGTCGATCCTCGCGGTGCGCGGCGCGGTCAAGCGTTTCGGCGGCCTGGTCGCCGTCGACGACGTCAGCTTCGAGATCCGCGCCGGCGAGATCGTCGGCCTGATCGGGCCGAACGGCGCAGGAAAATCGACCTTGTTCAACCTGCTGACGCGAACCATGCCGATGACGTCGGGCCGGATCGAGTTTCTCGGCGACGACGTCTCGGCCTTGTCGCAGCAGCGGCTAGCCCGCCTGGGCATGGCGCGCACCTTCCAGCACGTCAAGCTCAGGCCGCAGATGAGCCTGCTCGACAACGTCGCCCTCGGCGCCTACGGCCGTACGCGTGCCGGCCTGCTCGCCGCGGGCTTCGGGCTCGACCGCGGCGAGGAACGACGGAGCCTTGCCGAGGCGATGCGCCAGCTCACCCGCATCGGGCTTGCCGAGCATGCCCACGAAATGGCCGGCAGCCTGCCGCTCGGCACCCAGCGCACGCTCGAGATCGCACGCGCGCTCGCCGCCGACCCGGTGCTGCTCGTCCTCGACGAGCCGGCGGCCGGCCTGCGCCGCCAGGAAAAGCGCGCGCTCGGCGAGCTGCTCCGGATGCTGCGCGGCGAAGGCGTGACCATCCTCGTCGTCGAGCACGACATGGACTTCGTGATGAAGCTGGTCGATCGGCTGGTCGTCATGAACTTCGGCGCCAAGCTGGTCGAAGGCGCGCCCGCCGCGGTGCGCGCCGACCTGCGCGTGCAGGCGGCGTACCTCGGGGTCGCATCGTGAGCGCGGCTGCGCCGAGCGCCATGCTCGAGGTCGGCGACCTGCACGTCTCCTACGGCCAGGTCGAGGCGGTGCGCGGCGTCTCGCTCTCGATGGCGCCGGGCCAGATCGTCTCGGTGATCGGCCCGAACGGGGCCGGCAAGACGACGCTGCTGGCCGCGGTCATGGGCCTCCTGCCTTCGCGCGGGACGCTGCGCTTCGAAGGCGAGGACCTGCGCGCCCTCGACGTCGAGGCGCGCGTCGAGCGGGGCCTCTGCCTCGTTCCCGAAAAGCGCGAGCTGTTCGGTGAGCTGAGCGTGCTCGACAACCTGATGCTCGGCGCCTTCGTGCGGCGCGCGAGCGGCGACGAGTGGAAGCGCAGCCTGCAACTCGTCTACGCGCGCTTCCCGCGCCTGGCCGAGCGGAGGAAGCAGCGCGCGAGCACGCTCTCCGGCGGCGAGCGGCAGATGCTCGCGCTCGGCCGCGCGCTGATGTCGTCGCCTCGGCTGCTCATGCTCGACGAACCCAGCCTCGGCCTCGCGCCCCTGGTGGTTCAGGAGATCCTGGCCATCGTGCGCGGCCTGCGCGACGAGGGCGTCGCGATCCTGCTGGTCGAGCAGAACGCGCGTGCCGCGCTCGAGAGCTCCGATGAAGGCTATGTGCTCGAGACCGGCGAGGTCGCGCTGAGCGGCCCTTCGCGTTCGCTCGCCGGCGACCCGCGCGTGCAGGCCACCTACCTCGGCGGCACCACCGATGACGATTGAGCCGCTGCCACCGGCCGAGCGTACGTTGCCGGCGATGCTGCTGCGCGGCGCCGCGTGCCATGGCGAACGAAGGCTGCTTGCCTTCGGCACCGCGTCGTGGTCGCACCGCGATCTGCCTCGGCTCGCGGCGGCGCGCGCAGCAACGCTGCGCCTGGCCGACATCGGCCACGGTGATCGCGTCGCGGTGATGCTCTCGAACCGGATCGAGACGATCGAGGTGTTCGTCGCTTGCGGCTGGATCGGCGCGGCCGTCGTGCCGATCAACACGGCCTCGATGGGGCCGCAGATCGGCTATGTGCTGCGCGACAGCGCCGCCCGCTTGCTCGTGATCGAAGACGGCTTCGCGGCGCGGCTCGCGACGGCCGGGCTCGCCACGGCCGCGCTCGATGCGATCTGGGTGGTCGGCGAGGCGAAGGTCGACGCCGCCCTGCTCGACGGCGTGGCTTGCACGGCGTTTCCTCCGCTGCCCGATGTCGCAGAACCGCGCAATGACACCGCTGCCATCGAGCCGGAGCCGGTCCTTCCTTCCGACGCGCTCGCCATCCTCTACACCTCCGGCACCACCGGTCCGGCCAAGGGCGTGCTCTGCTCGCATGCGCAGTACCACTGGTGGGGCGTGCACAGCGCCGACATCCTCGGCGTCGGTGCGACCGACGTGCTCTGCACGACGCTGCCGCTCTTTCACGTCAACGCGCTCAACACCTTTGCGCAAGCCTCGCTCGCCGGGTGTTCGGTCGCCTTCGAGACGCGCTTCTCGGCTTCGGCGTTCTGGCCGACGATGCAGGCGCACGCCGCGACCGTCGTGTACCTGCTCGGCGCGATGGTGCCGATCCTGCTGGCGCAGCCGGTCTCGCGCGCGGAGCGCGAGCATCGGGTCCGCATCGGCCTCGGTCCCGGCGTGCCGGCCAGCGCGAACGCGGCGTTCCGCGAGCGCACCGGCGTGCCGCTGCTCGAAGGCTACGGCTCGACCGAAACCAATTTCGTCATCGCCTGTTCGCCCGACCGGCCGCGGCCCGGCTGCATGGGCTGGCTGCGGCCGGGCTTCGAGGCGCGCGTCGTTGACGCGCTCGATGCCGAGTTGCCCGCGGGCAAGGCCGGCGAGCTCGTGCTGCGCGCCGACGAGCCATTCGCGTTTTCGAGCGGCTACTTCGGCAAGCCAGAGGCGACTGTCGCAGCCTGGCGCAACCTCTGGTTCCATACCGGCGACCGGGTCGTGCGCGAGGCCGATGGCGCGTTTCGATTCGTCGACCGGCTCAAGGATGCGATTCGCCGCCGCGGCGAGAACATCTCGTCGTACGAAGTCGAGCAGGTGCTCCAGAGCCACCCGGCCGTCGCTGCGGTCGCTGTCTACCCGGTGCGTTCGGAGCTCGCCGAAGACGAGGTGATGGCAGCCTTGATCGCCCGGCCCGGCGAGACGCTCGACCCCGCCGAGCTGGCGCGTTTTTGCGCCACGCGCCTGCCGTACTTCGCGATTCCGCGCTATGTGGACATCGTCGCCGACCTGCCCCGCACCGAGAACGGCAAGGTGCAGAAGTACAAGCTGCGCGAGCGCGGTGTCACGCCGGCCGCATGGGATCGGCAGTCGACACCGGAGGGCGCTCGCTGAGATGACCGAGTACTGGAACCCAGAGCTCGAAACGCGGCCGTGGACCGAGGTCGAGCGCTGGCAAGGCGAGCAGGTGAACCGGATGCTGCCGGCGTTGCGCCAGCGCTCGCGGCTCTACGCGCGCCTTCACGCCGATGTGCCCGACACGCTCGACATCGGCTCGGCCGCCGACCTGGCCGCCTTGCCCTTTACCCTGAAAGACGACCTGCGCACTGCGCAAGAGGCGGCGAACGAGGCCGCGCCGCTCGGCGACAACCAGGCCGCGCCGCGCGAAGACATCGTCCAGGCGATCGCCTCTTCGGGCACGACCGGCCGGCCGCTCTACTACGGCCTCACCGCGCGCGACGTCGAAGTCTTCAGCGACGCCATCGCCAACGTCTGGTTCACCGCAGGCGTGCGCCGGGGCGACATCGTCGCGCATCTCGTCGGCCTGCCGATGGTCGCGGGCGGACTGCCCTACGCCGACGGCTTTCGCCGCATCGGCGCGACGCTGTGCTGGCTCGGCGGCTTTCCGACCGAGCGCATCCTGCGCGAGATGCGGCACCTGCGCGTCACGGCCATGCTCGCCACGACCTCGTTCGCGCTGCACCTCGCCGAGAAGTGGGACGAGGTCGGGCGCGAGACCGGCGTCGTCTCGTGCCTGCGCAAGGTGCTCGGCGGCGGCGAGCCTGGCATGGCGCAGCCCGAGCTGCGCCGGCGCATCGTCGGCGGCCTCGGCCTCACGCATCTGCGCGAGACGATGGGCCTCGGCGACGTGATCCCTTCGATGTGGGGCGAGTGCGAGGTGGAAGACGGCATGCACTTCAACGCGCAGCGCTACGTCATGCTCGAGCTGATCGATCCCGAGTCGGGCGAGCCGCTGCCGTGGCGCGAAGGCGGCACCGGCGAGCTCGTCTACACGACCTTTGCGCGCGACGCCACGCCGGTGGTTCGTTACCGCTCGCGCGACCACGCCGAGGTGGTGGCGACGCGCTGCGCCTGCGGCCGCACCAGCCCGCGCATCCGCTGCATCGGCCGCACCGACGACATGCTCATCTACAAGGGCATGAACGTGTTCCCGACCGCCATCCGCGACCTCGTCGTCGACCGCTTCGCGGGTCGGATCGAGCCATTGCTGCGCCTGTGGAAGGCAAGCCGCGAGCAGGTGAAGTTCGACGACGCGATCCCGATCGAGGTGGAAGCGTCGGCCACGCTCGACGACGCGCAGCGCGCTGCGCTGGCCGGCGAAATCGAGGCGATGGTGCGAACGCAGCTCCAGGTGCGCATCGCCGTCACCGTGCTGGACCGCGGCGGCCTGCCGCGTGGCGTCTACAAGAACGCGATCGTCGCCGTGCGCGAGCCGTGATCGCGAACAGGAAGGAATAGAGACGATGAAGTTCGAGCACGCGGCGCTGAGCGCCGCCCACCTCTGGTCGTCACCCTTCGTGCGCTGGCAGGGTCGACTGGCCGACGTGTCCAGCCTCGACCTCGCGGTTGCCGTGACCCGCGACGCGCTTGCGGCGCGCGCCTTCGGCGCCGGCCGCGTCGCGCAGATCGTGCTCGGCACGACGATCCCGCAGCAGGCATCGTTCTATGGCGCGCCGTGGATCGCCGCGCGCCTCGGCATGGCCGGCATCAGCGGGCCTCATGTCGCGCAGGCCTGTGCGACCTCGGTCGCCTGCATCGTCGCCGCGGCGATGGCGGTCGAGGTCGAGCGTGGCCGCAGCTCGCTCGTCGTCACCGCCGACCGCACGAGCAACGGGCCGCTGCGCGTCTATCCGCGCAGCCGCAGCGCCGGGGGCAGCCCGGCGACCGAGAACTGG
>JBDTNU010000256.1:0-5717 GCA_039933535.1 Caldimonas sp.
CAACACGCGTCGGCCGGCGGCCGCAGGCGCGAGCACGGCCAACGCCAAGCAGGTCTGGGTTCTGCCGACCGATGACCAGGGCGTTCCGCTGGCGGTTGCCGTGGTACCGGGCATCAGCGACGGCCGCATGACCGAGATCACCGGCGGCGACCTGAAGGCCGGCATGCTGGTGATCACCGACCAGAAGACAACGGTGGCCCATTGAGCGAGCTCCTCATCCAGCTGCGCGGAGTGACCAAGCGCTACGGCGCGGGGGCTGCGCAGCTGATGGCGCTGAAGGGCATCGATCTCGACATTGCCGCAGGCGAGTTCGTGGCCATCATGGGACCGAGCGGCTCGGGCAAGTCGACAGCGATGAACATCCTCGGTTGCCTCGACACGCCGAGCGCCGGCCAGTACCTGTTCAAGGGCGCGCATGTTGAAGCGCTGACCCCCGACCAGCGGGCACGGCTGCGCCGCCGTTACCTCGGCTTCGTGTTCCAGGGCTTCAACCTGCTCGCGCGCACGTCCGCGCAAGAGAACGTCGAGCTGCCGCTCCTGTATCGCGGCGATGCTGCCGGCGCGCGCCGGGACGCGGCGGCCAGGGCCCTGCAGTCGGTGGGCCTGGGCGGCTGGGAGCATCACACGCCAGCCGAGCTGTCGGGGGGCCAGCAGCAGCGCGTGGCGATCGCCCGCGCCATCGTCACCGAGCCCGCGGTCGTGCTTGCCGACGAGCCGACCGGCAACCTCGACACCCAGCGCAGCCACGAGATCATGGGCTTGCTGCTGGCGCTGAATCGCGATCACGGCATCACCGTACTGATGGTCACGCACGAGCCCGACATGGCGGCGTACGCGCGACGCATGGTCCACTTCGTCGATGGTTCCATCGCCAAGGACGCCGCCAACCCGCGTCCGGTCACGGCGGCGCCGGCCGGGCTGACGGTGGCCGAGAGCACCTGATGCTGTTCAGCGTCTTCATGCTGGCGCTGCATTCGGTGCAGCGCAACATGCTGCGCTCGTTCCTGACCATTCTCGGCATCGTCATCGGCGTCAGCGCGGTGATCACCATGGTCACGCTCGGCAATGGCGCGACGCAGGCGATCAAGATGCAGATCTCGAGTCTGGGCACCAACCTGCTGATGGTGCGGCCGGGCCAACGCGGCTTCGGCGGCAACGGTGGCGGCGGCGTGCCGCAGTTCACCGAGGCCGATGCGGAGGCCATCGCTTCGCAGATCGGCGGCGTCGCGGCGGTGGCGCCGCAAGGGGCGACCAGCGTCACGGTCGTGGCCAACGGGCGCAACTGGGCGACCAGCGTCAATGGCAGCAGCGACGCCTGGTTCGACACCGGCAACTGGAAGCTCTCCAGCGGCCGCATCTTCGACCTCGACGAGCAGCGCGCCGGTGCTGCCGTCTGCGTGATCGGCGAAACCGTGCGCCGCGAGATCTACGGCGGCACCGTCGGCCAGACCGGGCTCGGCGAGCAATTGCGCGTCAAGCAGTTCTCGTGCGACGTGATCGGCATCCTGGCTTCCAAGGGCCAGGGCGGCATGGGCGATCAGGACGACACCGTCGTGGTGCCGTTGCACACGCTGCAGCGGCGCGTCACCGGCAGCCGCAAGGTCGGCACGCTGCTGGTCTCGATGCAGGAGGGCAGCGACAGCGCGCCGCTGAAGGCAAGCCTGCGCCAACTGCTGCGCGAGCGTCGCAAGCTGGCCGAGGGCGACGACGACAACTTCAACATCTTCGACACCCAGCAACTGGCCGAGACTCTGTCGAGCACGACCCAGGTGCTGACCACCTTGCTGGGCGCCGTGGCGGCCGTCAGCCTGCTGGTGGGCGGCATCGGCATCATGAACATCATGCTGGTGAGCGTGACAGAGCGAACCCGCGAGATCGGATTGCGCCTGGCCGTGGGTGCGCTCGAAAGCGAAGTGCTTCTCCAGTTCCTGATCGAAGCCGTCGTCCTTTCGGCCCTGGGCGGGCTGGTCGGCATCGCGATCGCGACGGCCGCGTCGTACGGCATCTCCCGGGCGATGAACGTCCCCTATGCGTTCGATCTCTCGATCAACCTGTTGTCGTTGCTGTTCTCGGCTGCGATCGGCGTCCTGTTCGGCTACGTTCCGGCCCGCCGCGCCGCGCAGATGGACCCGATCGAAGCCTTGCGGCACGAGTGAACCGGCCCTAGTCGAAATCCGTCGCCGTGCTTTCCGCGGAGCCCGTGTCCCGCGTCATGCAGAACGTCGTGCCGACCTTGATCTTGAACTTTCGCACGAGGTCAGCGTCCATGTTCGCCCACCTCGGCTCGTTCCGTGCAACGAACTGATAGTCGACGCGGACGAAGCCGCGACCCCGGGTCAGCTTGAGAGCCCTGAACGTGTCTTCGTGCGCCGGGCAACGCGTGTCTGGAGCAACCGGGCTGGGGATGGGCATCCGGGTCTCCTGAGCTTGCGCAGGGCTGCCGGGCAGCAGACCCGCCGCCACCAGCAGCGCGGCTCGCGAAAAATACCTGGTCGCGTGACGGGGTGGTGATCGATATTCGAAGTGGGAGGGCGGCTCAGTCGTGGCGACGCTTCGACGTCGCCCGCCAGTGGTCACCACCGTCCGGTCGAGGGCGTCGTGCTCGCGGCTTCGAAGCGCTCCGACCGCATCGCGGGAGCAGCGCTCGAGGACGACCTCAGCAGGACATGCGTTTCCAGGCGGTTCACGTCCTGACCTTCGAAGTGCCGCTCGAGGGCACGCTGCTGATGAGGTCCCCAGCAAATCCTCGGGATGAGTCGCATCGCACGCTCCAGTGCGCGGGGCCGCCCGAACACCGGGCACCCGATCCGCAGATGCAAGCTACTCCGCAAGGGCGTCGTTCTCTGTCTGCTGGCCAACATAGGAGCCGGCCGGATGTCAC
Organism: Caldimonas sp.; assembly: GCA_039933535.1. Classification (GTDB taxonomy): domain Bacteria; phylum Pseudomonadota; class Gammaproteobacteria; order Burkholderiales; family Burkholderiaceae_C; genus Schlegelella_A. The sequence continues at coordinate 2,882 of JBDTNU010000256.1, forward strand.
GATGGTGTGCTGAAAACGGTAGATCGCATCACCGCGTCCGGGTAATTGACTTGTGATGCAACACGAAGCAAATTGCTGGCGTCGCCGTGACAATTGGCTGCGCCACCACACACGAAAGGAACGCACATGAAGATTCAACGCACAGGTTCCGCCAAATGGGCGGGCGGCATCAAGGACGGCAAGGGCTCGATCTCCACCGAGAGCGGCGCCTTGCAGTCCTATCCGTACGGATTCGCAAGTCGATTCGAGGGCAAACCGGGCAGCAATCCCGAGGAGCTGCTCGGCGCTGCGCACGCCGCATGCTTCACGATGGCGCTTTCGCTCATCCTGGGTGAAGCCAAGCTGACGGCCGAGCAGATGGAGACAAGCGCACGCGTGACGCTTGAAAAGGTCGAGGAGGGCTGGTCGATCAACGCGGTGCATCTCACCCTGCGCGCCAAGGTCCCTGGCGCCGACGCGGCAACCTTCGCCGAACTGGCGGCCAAGGCCAAAGCAGGGTGCCCGGTATCGAAGGTGCTGAACGCTTCGATCACGCTCGATGCGGCACTGATGGACTGAGGACGGGCGGGCGGCCCGAGCCGCCCGCGATCCTGCTTCACATACTCCGACCAGCGGAACAAGTCCTGCGATGAAAAATAGCGCAACCAACGAGTCTGCGTCGCTGCTGATCGACGCGAAGATCGAGGCGCTGGACGACTGGAGGGGCAAGACGCTCTCCCGTGTCCGCACTCTCATCAAGCAAGCGGACCCCGGGGTGATCGAGGAGTGGAAATGGAGCGTCCCGGTCTGGTCTCACGACGGGATCATCTGCACCGGCGAGACCTACAAGAGTGCCGTGAAGCTGACGTTCGCCAAGGGCGCTTCGCTCGAGGACCCTGCGGGACTCTTCAACTCGAGCCTGGAGGGCAAGGTGAGGCGCGCCATCGATATCCATGAGGGCGATGAAATCGCCGAGGCTGCCTTCAAGACGCTGATACGAGCCGCCGCCGCCCTCAACAGGTCGTCTGCCCGACAGGATCCGACGCGTCCGAATACGGCGGGCCCGGCAACGCTTTCAGCAGCAGGACGGCGGCCGAAGCGCTGAACGCTGCGGCCCCCAACGGGCGCGCGGCGATCAACCTGGCGAACTGCTGCAGTGCTTCCGGGCTGACCTGCTCGACGAAACGCGCCAGCTCGAAGATCTGGTCGCCGGAAAATCGGGCGGCCTCCTCGACGGCGACCGTCAAGCCGCTCGAGCCACCCACGAGCAGGAGTCTCGCGAACGCACCCGCGGCGACGGCCATCAGGCTCAAGGAACTGAGCGGCCGCACCAGGCATGCGAGCAGCTTGGCTCGCAGAGGCTGGTCGGCGGCCAGGTAGAGGCGCGCTATCAGGCGGGGCACGCGAGGTGCTCGCGGATGTCGCACGCCGCGCGGTCCTTCGTGGCGCAGAAGGGCTGGATCGAGCGCGTCGTCGAATTCGTCAGACATTGCCTTGGACCCCATGCTCGGAACCAGTCTGCGGCGCCCATGTGACGAACCGGCGACAACCCTTGCGGGACACGGGACGGGGCCATGCATCGACACACGCCTGCCATGTTCGAGCGCTACGGTCTGTCGTTCACACCAGGCGGGGACGAACGTGAATCCGAACGAGCAGCAACTGATCCGGCGCATCCGCGCGGATCTCGCCGACAGCTACGACGAGGAGCTGGAGCTCGAGCTCGACGATCGCCTCGTCGACGACGTAACCAGCTCCGCTGAAGCGCCCGACGACGATTTCAAGGAGGCGCGTCGCCTCTATTTCCGGGAGCTGTTTCGACTGCAGGGCGAGCTCGTCAAGCTGCAGGACTGGGTGGTCGCGAGCCGGCACAAGGTCGTGATCCTGTTCGAGGGCCGCGACGCCGCCGGCAAGGGCGGCGTGATCAAGCGCATCACGCAGCGCCTGAACCCGCGCACCTGCCGCGTCGCCGCGCTGCCGGCGCCGAACGATCGCGAGCGCACCCAGTGGTACTTCCAGCGCTACGTCGCCCATCTGCCGGCCGCCGGCGAGATGGTGCTGTTCGACCGCAGCTGGTACAACCGCGCCGGCGTCGAGCGGGTGATGGGCTTTTGCGACGACGCGCAGTACGAGGAGTTCTTCCGCACCGTGCCCGAGTTCGAGAAGATGCTGGTGCGCTCGGGCATCCAGCTCATCAAGTACTGGTTCTCGATCTCCGACGAAGAGCAGCACCTGCGCTTTCTCGGCCGCATCCACGATCCGCTCAAGCAGTGGAAGCTGAGCCCGATGGACCTCGAGTCGCGTCGCCGCTGGGAGGAGTACACCAAGGCCAAGGAAGTGATGCTGGCGCGCAGCCACATTCCGGAGGCGCCGTGGTGGGTGGTCCAGGCCGTCGACAAGAAGAAGGCGCGGCTGAACTGCATCCACCATCTGCTGAGCCAGATGCCGTACGAGGAAGTGGCGCACGCGCCGATCGTCCTGCCGGAACGCGTGCACCACGACGACTACGTGCGTCGCCCGGTGCCGCAGGAGATCGTCGTGCCCGAGGTGTACTGAGTCCTCCTTTCACCGCGTCGACACGAGACCGACACAGTCCGCACCGGGCATCGCGGAACAAGAACTCCCGAGGGATCCTCATGAACTCCACCGCCGTCGCCACTGGAGCGGCCCTGCCTCTTCGCGCCGCGCCCGCCCGCCCGCATCTCGACAAGAAACCCGCTGATCCTGCAGGTGGGATCGAGCGCGGGCTTCGCGATGGTGTTCGCGCTGCTGATCGCGGCGATCCTCTGGAACCTTGGCACCTGTCGGAGTACGTGCGCAACAAGCAGTTCTCGCCCGAGGTCGTGCCTGCGCTGGC
>JBDTNU010000257.1:0-5699 GCA_039933535.1 Caldimonas sp.
GCTCGGCAAGATCCGTCGCAAGTACAAGGAATACGGCATCCAGGAAAAGCCCTTCATCATCGTCAAGGCCGACGCCGGCACCTACGGCATGGGCATCATGACCGTGCGCGACCCGAAGGATCTCGCCGACCTGAACCGCCGCTCGCGCAACAAGATGAGCGTCATCAAGGACGGCCAGGAAGTGAGCGAGGTCATCCTCCAGGAAGGCGTGCCGACCTACGAGCGCGTCAACGACGCGGTCGCCGAGCCGGTGGTCTACATGATCGATCGCTACGTCGTGGGCGGCTTCTACCGCGTCAACTCCGAGCGCGGAACCGACGAGAACCTCAATTCCCCGGGCGCCAGCTTCGTGCCGCTCGCCTTCGCCGGCTCGAACCAGCTGCCCAAGCCCGGCTCCAAGCCGGGCGCGAGCGCGCCGAACCGCTTCTACATGTACGGCGTGATCGCGCGCCTGGCCATGGTTGCGGCGAGCTACGAGCTGGAAGCGACCGATCCGGACGCGGAAATCTACGAGTAGAAGAGGCGCCGGGCGGCGAGCCTGCGCAGCGTTGCTGCAAGGCACAATAGCCGTCCCCTGTCGCCACGCCGGAGCACTTTCGCTTCGTCGCGGGCCGTACGTGTGACCCAGAACCGCACCGCTTCCAGCCTCGCCGCCCTGACGCTCGGCGCCATCGGCGTCGTGTACGGCGACATAGGCACCAGTCCGCTCTATGCGCTGAAGGAGGTGTTCGCCAACGGCCACGTGCCGCTGACCGAGCGCAACATCTACGGCGTGCTCTCGCTGGTGTTCTGGACGCTGACCGTCATCGTCTCGATCAAGTACGTGGTGCTGATCCTGCGCGCCGACAACAACGGCGAGGGCGGCCTGATCGCCATGCTGGCGCTGGCGTCACAGGCGGTGAAGGATCGGCCCAAGCTGCGCCGGCGACTTCTCTTCATCGGCATCTTCGGCACCGCGATCTTCTTCGGCGACGGCGTCATCACGCCAGCCATCTCGGTGCTTTCGGCGGTCGAGGGCCTGAAGGTCGCCGCCCCCGGGCTGCACACCTACGTCGTGCCGATCACGCTGGTCGTGCTGACGGGCCTGTTCATGTTCCAGCGCCACGGCACCGAGCGGGTCGGCTCGCTGTTCGGTCCGGTCATGATGGTCTGGTTCATCGTCATCGCCGTGCTCGGCCTCTGGCACATCGGCGACAACCCGGCGATCCTGAAGGCGCTGTCGCCGCACTTCGCGCTGATCTTCATGCTCGGCCATCCAGCGGCCGCATTCGTGGCGCTCGGCTCGGTCGTGCTTTGCGTGACCGGTGCCGAAGCGCTCTATGCCGACATGGGGCATTTCGGCAAGCGCCCGATCCGGATCGCCTGGTTCGGCATGGCCATGCCGGCGCTCGTGCTCAACTATTTCGGCCAGGGCGCCATGCTGCTCGTCACGCCCGAAAAGGTCGCCAATCCCTTCTACGAGATGGCGCCGACGTGGGCGCTCTACCCGCTGATCGCGTTGGCGACCTGCGCGACCGTGATCGCTTCGCAGGCGCTCATCACGGCCGCCTTCTCGGTGTCCAAGCAGGCGATCCAGCTCGGCTACCTGCCGCGTCTGCGCATCGCCCACACGTCGGTCCACGAGACCGGGCAGGTCTACGTGCCCTTCGTGAACTGGGGCCTGTTCGTCGGGATCGTTGTCGCGGTCGTGATGTTCGGCTCGAGCGACCGGCTGGCGGCCGCGTACGGCATCACGGTCACGATCGACATGCTGATCACGACGACGATGACCTTCTTCGTCGTTCGCTACGCCTGGAAGTACCCGTGGTCGCTGGTCGTCCTCGCGACCGGCTTCTTCTTCATCGTCGACTTCACCTTCCTCGCGGCCAACATCGTCAAGGTGGTCGACGGCGGCTGGTTCCCGCTCCTGATCGGCGGCTTCATGTTCACGTTGATGATGACCTGGAAGCAAGGCCGCCGCCTGATGTCAGAGAGCCTGCGCGCCGACGCGATCGACCTGACCAGCTTCCTGGAGTCGGTGTTCATCAGCCCGCCGACGCGGGTGCCCGGCACCGCGGTCTTCCTTGTCAGCGACCAGGGCCTGACGCCGAATGCGCTGCTGCACAACCTCAAGCACAACAAGGTGCTGCATGAGCGCAACCTGTTCGTCACCGTGCGGCATCACGAGGTGCCCTGGATCGCCGACGCCGAGCGCTGCGACATGCAGCCGCTGGGCAACGACTGCTGGCAGGTGACGCTGCACTTCGGCTTCAAGAACGAGCCCGACGTGCCGCTCGCCCTCGAGCGCCTGCGCGCCAGCGGTTGCGTGGTCGAGGACATGGACACTTCCTACTTCCTCTCGCGCGACATCATCGTGCCGACCATGGGCGGCGGCATGGCCGACTGGCGCGAGAAGCTGTTCGTCGGCATGCATCGCAACGCTTCGGCGGCGGCGGACTTCCTGCGCCTGCCGACGAACCGCGTCGTCGAGCTCGGCTCCAAGGTCGAGATCTGACTTCGCTCGTGGCGGGTTCGCGCTTTTCGGATCTCTCGCTTTCGGCGGTGACCGCCGGCTTTGTCGCCGTGCTGGTCGGCTTCACGAGCTCGGTGGCGATCGTCTTCCAGGCCGCGCAGTCGCTCGGCGCCACGCCGTCGCAATCGGCATCGTGGATGTGGGCCCTCGGCTGGGGCATGGGCCTGACCACGCTGCTGCCCTCGCTCTGGCTGAGGAAGCCCGCAATGATTGCGTGGAGCACGCCCGGAGCCGCGGTGCTCGCCGTCGCGGGCGCCAGCGGCGGCTTCGGCATGGCCCAGGCGACCGGCGCGTTCATCGTCTGCGCCGTCCTCATCGTGCTTGCCGGCGCGAGCGGCGCCTTCGAGCGCGTGATGGAGAAGATTCCGATGCCGCTGGCGGGTGCGTTGCTCGCCGGCGTGCTCGCCCGCTTCGGCCTCGATGCGTTCGCCGCAGTGCAGTCGTGGTTCGGCCTGGTCGTCGCGATGCTGGCTGCGTATCTGCTCGGCCGCAGGCTATGGCCGCGCTACGCAGTGGTCGGCGTGCTCGCCACCGGCATCGCCATCGCCGCGACCGCCGGCAAGCTGGCCGTCGGCGACGTGTCGTGGGCGGTGACGACGCCAGTCTTCACGGCGCCCGAATTCACGCTTCGCGCCACGGTGAGCCTGGCCCTGCCGCTCTTCATCGTCACGATGGCGTCGCAAAACCTGCCCGGCGTCGCCGCCATCCGCGCGGCGGGCTATCACCTGCCGATATCGAAGCTCATCGCGTTGACCGGCATCGCCATGCTGGTGCTCGCGCCCTTCGGCGCGTTCGCACTCAATCTCGCCGCGATCACGGCGGCGATCTGCATGGGCCGCGAAGCCCACGCTGACCCTGACCGGCGCTGGGTCGCCGCTGCGGCATGCGGCGCGCTGTACTGCGTGGTCGGCACCTTCGGCGGTGCCTTCACCGGGCTGCTCGCTGCCTTTCCGCGCGAGCTCGTCGTCGCGGTGGCGGGTCTCGCGTTGCTCGGCACGATCGGCTCGGGACTCGCCGCTGCGCTGAAGGAAGACGCTTACCGCGAATCGGCGCTCGTCACCTTCCTCGTCACGCTCTCGGGCCTGAACCTGTTCGGCATCGGCTCGGCGTTCTGGGGTGTCGTCGCCGGCGCGGTCGCGCTCTTTGTGCAACAGTGGCGGCCCCGCCGGGAACAAGCACGCCCATGAATCTTCTCTTCGTCGCCGATCCGCTCGAAAGCTTCAACGTCAAGAAGGACTCGACCTTCGTGATGATGAAGGAAGCCGCACGTCGCGGCCACGCGCTATTCGCGTGCGAGCCCCGCGACATGATGTGGCAACGTGGCGGCAAGGTCTCCGCGCACGTGCGCGAGATTGTCCTGACCGGCCAGAAGGCGCCCTGGTTCAGCGAAAAGGCGCCTGCCGTGGTCGCCGCGCGGGCGCGTGTTGCCCTGGCCGACTTCGGCGCCGTGCTGATGCGCAAGGACCCGCCCTTCGATAGCGAATATTTCTACGCGACGCACCTGCTCGAGCAGGCCGAACGAGAAGGCGCGCGCGTGTTCAACAAGCCCGCGGCGCTGCGCAACCATCCGGAAAAGCTCGCCATTCTCGAGTTCCCGCAGTTCATCTCGCCGACGCTCGTGACCAAGGATCCCGAGGAGCTGAAGCGCTTTCACGCCGAGCAGGGCGACATCATCCTGAAGCCGCTCGACGGGATGGGCGGTGCCGGCATCTTTCGCGTCGGCGCCGACGGCATGAACCTCGGCTCGATCGTCGAGACCCTGAACGCGCGCGGCATGCACACCGTGATGGCGCAACGCTACCTGCCGGAGATTGCGCGCGGCGACAAGCGCATCCTGGTCATCGGCGGAAAGCTCGTGCCCTTCGTCCTCGCGCGCATCCCGCAGGGCAACGAGATTCGCGGCAACCTGGCCGCTGGCGGCCTGGGCGTGGCGCAGCCGGTCTCGGCGCGTGACCGCGAGATCGCCGAAGCGATCGGTCCGGTGCTCGCCGCGCGCGGCTTGCTCCTGATCGGGCTCGATGCGATCGGCGACAGCCTCACCGAGATCAACGTGACGAGTCCGACCTGCTTCCAGGAGATCACCGACCAGACCGGCTTCGACGTCGCCAGGTTCTTCGTCGATGCGCTCGAGGCCGCGCTCGCCTGAGCCCGCGCCTCACGTCATGGCCGTCCTCTCGCTTTCCAACGCGCACCTCGCGTATGGCCACGTCGCCCTGCTCGACGAGGCGGCGCTGTCGCTCGAGTCGGGCGAGCGGCTCGGCCTGATCGGGCGCAACGGCACCGGCAAGTCGTCGCTGCTCAAGGTCATCGCCGGACTCGAGAAGCTCGACGACGGCTTGCTGCAACTGACCCAGGGGCTGCGTATCAGATACGTGCCGCAGGAGCCGTCGTTCGATGCCGACATGTCGGTCTTCGACGCGGTGGGCGAGGGCGTTGCCGAAGCCCGCGCCGTGCGCGAACGCTATGAAGCGCACGCCGCCGGTGACGATCTCGACGCCTTGCAGACCCGGATCGAGACGCTCGACGCGTGGACCTGGGAGCAGCGCGTCGAGACGACGATCGCGCAACTGCATCTCGACGGCGTGCGCCGTATCGGCGAGCTCTCCGGTGGCACCAAGAAGCGCGTCGCGCTGGCCCGGGCGCTGGTCGCGGTGCCCGACGTGCTGCTGCTCGACGAGCCGACCAACCACCTCGATCTCGATTCGATCGCCTGGCTCGAGGAGCTGCTGAAGGGCTTTCGCGGCAGCGTCGTCGTCGTCACCCATGACCGCGCGTTTCTCGACGCGGTGGCGACGCGCATCGTCGAGCTCGACCGCGGCATCCTGCGCAGCTACCCGGGCAACTTCGCGGCCTACGAATTTCGCAAGGTCGAGCAGCTCGCATCGGAAGCGCTTGCCAATGCGCGCGCCGACAAGCTGCTGGCGCAGGAGGAAGTCTGGGTGCGCAAAGGCGTGGAGGCGCGCCGGACGCGCAGCGTCGGCCGCATCGGCCGGCTCGAGGTCTTGCGCGCCGCGCGCACGGCCCGTCGTGACACGCTCGGCCGCGTCCGGCTCGAGGCCGACGCGGGCGTCTCCAGCGGCAAGATCGTCGCCCAGCTCAAGGACGTGTCGATGCGCTTCGGCGACAAGCTGATCGTCAAGGACTTCTCGGCGACCATCCTGCGCGGCGACAAGGTCGGCCTGATCGG